>DASWNB010000446.1:0-9862 GCA_036399455.1 Flavisolibacter sp.
GGCATGTCGGGCTCCTGGAGGGCCAGGGAGGGAAGGGCTTCTATGGAAATATTGGGGCTGTACACCAGGGGAATGAAATCCTTATTCAGCTCCAGCGCATTATCATCTATGCGCAGGTGGGTGGAGGGATTTATCTGGCGGCCTTCGCTTACATCGAAGGGCTGTAAAAAATCATTGGTGCCTTTGGGTGTCAGGCCGATCTTGCGAAACTCGCCGCTGATGTATTCGGCGGCCAGCTTTTCGCCGGGTGTGCCGGTGCGGCGGCCTTCCAGGCGGTCATCCGCCAGGTATTGCACATGCTGCTGGAGGTTGGCCATAAGCTGCTTATCCTCCTTCTTTAACTTCTGGGCCTGGGCAGCCGAAGCCACCAGCAGGAGAGCCCCTAGAATGTAACGCTTCACCACGATGATTTTTTTTGAAATGATTGGGGGAACAAAAATATCTAATGCACCTCTTAAAGGGACGATATTTCCATTTTTTTAAAAAGTTCCTTTTGTGTAAGAGGTAGCTTAGGGGGGATTAGTTGCTAGCGGGTGAGGTTTTTCTTTTGGATGAGCTTGTTGAAAAGCTGATGGCTGATAGCTGTTGGCCATTAGCCCGCTCCGTTCAGCTAGGGACGAAACGTTAATTGAAGAAGATTTCCAACCCCACAGCACGCAAGAATACGCACTTTCGCAGCAGGCGGGAAAGAGTCTCGGGCGATCTTCGCGGTTAAAGATTTCGAAGAAACGACTGCTTATAGGCAGAACCGGAACAAAGCTACCAGCCAACAGCTATCAGCCATCAGCTTCCCTAAGTTTTCACTAAAACTTCCAATATCGTAAGCGCTTCCGGGGAGGACAGGTTAATTTTGCGGCGCTATAGAGTGGCTAATACTACCATCCATATCGCTTTAGTTGGTAATCCTAATAGCGGCAAAAGCTCCCTTTTCAACTGTCTTACTGGCCTGAACCAGAGAGTGGGCAATTTTCCCGGAGTTACGGTTGATAAAAAGACCGGAAACACCGCTATATCGGATCACATCACCGGCAACATCATCGACTTGCCCGGTACCTACAGCCTATACCCCAAACGCCTCGACGAATGGGTAAGCTATCGCGTGCTCCTGAACCAGGACAAGGAAATCAGGGCCGATGTGTTTGTGGTGGTAGTAGATGCCAGTAACCTCAAGCGGAACCTCCTTTTCTGCTCGCAGATCATCGACCTGAAAAAACCCGTTGTCGTGGCCCTTACCATGGCCGACCTGGCCAAGAAGAAAGGCATCCAGATTGACCTTACGGAACTGGAGCGGGAGCTGGGTGTTCCGGTGGTATCGGTGAACCCCCGCAGGCAGAAAGGCATCTCCCAGCTAAAAAAAGCCATCGAGCTGACCGCCTCGCAACTGTATAAAAGACCCGCACGGGATTTCATCAACAACAAGGAACTGGCCACCGCACCTATCGAAGAGCTGCAACAGATTGTTCCCGGCGCGAGCGATTATTCCGCCATCCACTACCTCATCAACCACGAGGAGTTCGACCTGAGCGCAAGCCTCCAGGAAAGCATCGAGCAGATAGAGCGGAAGCATGATTTCAATCCTACCCGTACCCAGGCCACAGAGATCCTGAACCGGTATACCCGTATAAAGCACATCATGCAGGTGTCCGTGTCGGAACCCGATCCGCTGCAAAAGACCTTACTGACCGATAAGCTGGACAATGTGCTGCTGCACCGCCGTTGGGGTTATGTTATCCTGCTGGCCGTGCTTTTCCTGCTTTTCCAGTCCGTGTTCCTGCTGGCGCAGTATCCCATGGAGTGGATCGATACCGGTTTCTCCGCCGCCAGCGGCTGGCTGTCCGGCCATCTCCCCGAAGCCCGCTGGAGCGACCTGATAATAAACGGATTAGTTGCGGGATTGGGAGGCATCCTCATTTTCATTCCGCAGATCATGATCCTTTTCGGGCTCATCACCCTGCTGGAAGATACCGGCTATATGGCCCGCATCTCCTTCCTTACCGACCGCCTCATGCGCAACGTAGGGCTGAACGGTAAAAGCGTGATGCCCCTCATCAGCGGCTTTGCCTGCGCGGTACCCGCCATCATGAGCGCCCGGGCCATCGAAAACCGGAAGGAAAGACTGCTCACCATTCTTATCACACCCCTTATGAGCTGCTCGGCGCGACTGCCGGTGTATGCTATTCTTATCGGCCTGGTCATTCCCAAAACTTCCGTTCTTGGCATTTTTAGCCTTCAGGGATTGGTGATGATGGGGCTTTACCTTCTTGGGTTTGTGATGGCCCTGCTGGTATCGTACATAGCCAAGTGGTTTATCAATATCAAAGAGAAAAGCTTTTTCATACTTGAGCTGCCCACTTACCGGGCGCCCCGCTGGAGCAATGTCATTCAAACGATGCTGAACAAGGCGAGGATCTTTGTTACCGATGCGGGCAAGGTCATCATGGTCATCAGCCTTATTCTGTGGGCGCTGAGCAGTTTTGGCCCTTCGGGCAGAATGGCGGCAGTGGACCAACGCTACGAGCAGGCCAAAGCCCAAAACCCGGAAAACGAAGAACTTGAGAACGAATACAATTCCGCCAGGCTGGAAAACTCCTTCGCCGGCATCCTGGGTAAAACCATCGAACCCGCCATTGAGCCGTTGGGCTACGATTGGAAAGTAGGCATCGCCCTTATCACTTCGTTTGCAGCAAGGGAAGTGTTCGTAGGTACCATGGCTACCCTGTACAGTGTTGGCGAGGACGAAGAAGGCCTCCGTCTCCACGACAAGATGAAAGCCGCCCGCCACGACGACGGCAGACCCGTGTTCACTTTGGCCGCCGGTCTCTCGCTGATGGTATTTTATGTCTTCGCCATGCAGTGCATGAGCACCCTGGCTATCACCCGCCGCGAAACCAAAAGCTGGAAATGGCCCATCATCCAGTTCGTTTACATGACCGGCCTGGCTTATTTCATGAGCCTTTTGTTCTATCAACTGTTTAAGTAAGGTAAAAGGCGAAAGGTAAAAGGTAGAAGGTCCTTGCTTAGGTCACCGCCTTCAGCCTTTTACCTTTCGCCTTTTGCCTTTAATTAAATTTCTCAGCACCGGGAGCCGGTTCCCAGTTGTCCCGGGGTTCGAAGTGGTTCCAGAGGAGGCAGGAGATTTTGCGGGTGAGCTGCCAGGCTTCGTTGGAGTCTTTCCAGCTTTGATCCTTGTTGTTTTTGGAGGCGATGCAGAAAACGTAGTTGGCCTTATCGCCTTTTACCATCACCACTTCGTTACGGGTCTGGTTCACGGCGCCGTACTTGGCAAAGACGGCGGCGTAGGGAGGTATCTCGGCAATGCTTACTTTATCGAAGAAGTTGCGGTTCATGAGGCGCAGCATCTGGTCGCTGGCGGCTTTGGAAATGATCTGGCCTTTATAAACCCTTTCTACCAGTCCTGCCATTTCCCGCGGCGTCATCTGTCCCCATCCATATTGCGAACGGTTGCCTTCGCGGCCGGGAGTTCTTGAATTTACGCGGGTGTCGCGGAGGCCGAGGCTGTCCAGCAGCTCGTTGATCCTTGCACCGCCACCGGCAAGGCTTTGCAGCCAGAGGCTGGCGGTATTATCGCTCATGGTCATCATCAGCATCATTAGTTTTCCCAGCTCGATCTTTTCATCCTGCTTGAACGAGCCCAGTATATCCACGCCTGCGTAGAGAAGCGAGTCGCGGTAGGTAAAATTCTGTGTGTAATCCAGCTCACCCCTGCTGATCTTGTCCATGACACCGATGAGGATGGGCACTTTTACAATGCTGGCCGTGGGAAAGATAGTGTCTGCATTGATGGCCACCGTTCTGCCCGTGCGAAGGTCCTTTACATAAATACCGATGGTGCCCTGAAAGCCGGAGACCAGCTCCTGCAACTGGCGCTGAAGTTTCTTATCCGTTTTCTGCGCCAGCAAACTGCTCCCGGCAAATACCAGTAGTACAAGGAGTAAGTATCGTTTCATGTTTGATGATTCGTTTTATAAAACAGCATCGCTTTTCACCGCAAGGACGCCAAGGCGCCAGGATGTCACGCCAAGAGCAAATAAGAGTCGACGCTTGCAGAAACTTCAGCGTAGGAGCACAGTGGCCGGTGATCGGTCATCGCTTTTCATTTTCTTGCGTCTTGGCGTCCTGGCGGTTAAATCCCCCTAATCACCATTAGAATGCCTTCTTTGCATTCCCGCTTTCCTGGGCCATCTTCATGTAATCCATCACCATGTAGCAGAATGCCTTGATGCCGGTCTTCATCCCCTTTTCATCAATATAGAAATCAGGGGTGTGATGGGGTGCGCTGTCCTTGGGATCTTTGCCTGCGGGCATGCCGCCCACGTACAGAAAGAGCGAAGGCACTTTCTCGGCAAAGAATGAAAAATCCTCGGCGCCCATCACCGCATCCATTTCGATGGTGTTGTTGTTGGTGGCCTTGTTGAGGGAGGGAAGCATTTTTCGGGTAAGCTGGGGGTTGTTGTAGGTAACAAGGGTTTTGGAGTCGAAGCTTACCTCGGCCGTTGCTCCCGACGCCTCGGCTATATTTTTAGCAGTACGCTCGATGCGCTGCCAGATATCTTTTTGCATGTTCTTGTCCAGCGTACGGATGGTGCCCGCCAGCGTAGCTTCTTCGGGAATGATGTTTTCGCGGACGCCGCCCTTGAAGATGGTAGTGGAAATGACCACGGCATTTTTGGTCAATTCGGTCTGGCGGCTGACGATGGTTTGAAGTCCCTGTATGATTTGCGAGCCTATAACGACCGGGTCAATACCCAGCCAGGGTTGTGCGCCATGCGACTGCTTGCCTTTGATCTTAATAGTGAACCAGTCGGCGGCGGCCATCATGCCTTCTTCGCGGTACTTGATCTGTCCCACGGGAGTCTGGGCATTGATATGCAACCCGAACATCACATCCACTTTCGGGTTTTCGAGCACGCCTTCCTTTACCATCAGGGGAGCGCCGCCTTCTTCGCCCTGGGGCGGACCTTCTTCGGAGGGCTGGAACACAAACTTGACGGTGCCCTGCAGTTCGCTCTTCATCCCGGCCAATACTTCTGCTACGCTCATCAACATGGCCACATGCGTATCATGGCCGCAGGCATGCATCACACCTACTTCCTGTCCGTTATATTGCGTTTTTACTTTTGAAGCAAATGGAATATCCACTCTTTCGGTTACGGGCAAAGCATCCATATCGGCTCTTAATCCAATCACCGGTCCGGGTTTGCCGCCGCGCAGGATGCCTACGACACCGGTTTTGGCTACGCCTTCTTTTACTTCAATACCCAGCGAACGCAGGTGGGCTGCAATCAGCCTGGCTGTTTTGAATTCGCGGTTACCGAGTTCGGGATTCTGGTGGAGTTCCCTGCGCCAGGAAATGCATTTTTGTTCCACCTTATCTATGGCCGCCAGCATCTGGGCTTCTGCATCCTTCTTTTGGGCCCCGGCTGTAAGGGTAGTAACCAGCAATAAAAAAGCGACAGGAAGTTTGGATCTCATGGCTCTGTGTTGAAAAATAAATATAACCAGAGTTTGGGCAATGATACGCAGCACAGTCGATTTTTCTATATTTAACCTGATATGATGCTTCGCCACATACCATTTCTGAAGAATGTGTTCCTGTACAGTATCACAGCCTTCGGAGGGCCGCAAGCTCATGTGGCCATGATGATGAAGATGTTCGTCCTTAAAACGCCGTATGTTACTAAGGAAGAACTGCTGGAGTACAATGCCTTCTGCAACCTTCTTCCCGGCGCTTCCTCCACGCAAACGATCGGGCTGATCGGGTACAAAAGGGGTGGGATACCCCTGGCCATTGTTACCCTGCTTATCTGGATCGCACCGGCCTGTTTCCTTATGGGTGCCTTTTCTTTCCTGTTACACTATATAGATCAACGCTCAATAAATGTAGATATTTTTAAATATGTTCCTTCCATGGCTGTAGGCTTCCTGGCTTATGCTTCCGTAATGGCATTTAATGTATCGATACGGAATACCATTACCTGGGCGATCATGGTGGCAGGCACAATACTGACCTATCTTTTCTTCAAAACTCCCTGGATCTTCCCGGCGCTGATTGTACTGGGAGGGGCGGTCACCAATCTTAGTCACAAAAGGATTCCACAGCAGGAAACGCTCCGCAGGAAGATCAAATGGTGGAACATCTGGCTTTTTGCCATCATCTTCCTGGTTGCCGGTGTGGTGAGTGAAATGGCCCGCAAGGGCGACTGGCCCAACCGCAAGCCGATCAACCTTTTTGAAAACACATATCGTATGGGAAGCCTGGTGTTTGGCGGCGGCCATGTGCTGATGCCCATGATGTACGAGCAGTTTTATGTCCGCCCTCTACAGAAAAAGAAGAAGGATGACGGAGCCATCCAAATTGATAAGAACGACATGACCACGGGGATGGGAATTGTGCGGGCCATACCTGGGCCGGTGTTTTCCTTTGCATCCTTCACAGGCGGTATGGCTTTAAAGGACCAGGGCAAGGTGATGCAGGTTATAGGTTGTCTTATCGGCTCTATTGCCATCTTCCTGCCCAGCGCGCTGCTGGTGCTTTTCTTCTTTCCCATCTGGAATAATCTCAAAAAATACGCAGTCATCTATCGTTCGCTGGAAGGCATTAATGCTGCCGTGGTTGGTATCATGATCGCTTCCACCATTTATATCATGAAGGATATTTCTCTGGTGGAGGTAAAAACCGAAAGCCTGATCAACATTGCCGTTATCACGGGAACCTTCCTTTTGCTGCAGTTCACCCGCATTGCTTCGCCCCTGATCGTACTGGCCTGCCTGCTTCTGGGCGCCTTTATTTAGCCTTTTTAAAAAACCCGGAGTTGAGTATCTCTTCCTCTATGGCAGGGGGTACCAGGTATTTGATGGACTTGCCCGCCCTGACCAGCTCACGGATATGCGTGGCGGATATCTGGAGGAGAGGGGCATCCATAACGGTGATTTTCGCTCCCAGGTCATTCTTTACTTCAAAGCCGGGGCGCTCGTAGATGATGATGGGATAATTGCTCACGATGGCTTCAGCGTTCTTCCAGTTGCCCAGGTTTTGGAAACTGTCGCTGCCCATGATGATAGTGAATTGGTGGGAGGGATATTTTTCCTTCAGATAGGCAAGGGTATGAGCGGTATAGGAAGGCTTGGGAAGGGAGAACTCGATATTGCTGGCCCAGAGGCGGTCATCCTGCTCAATGGCTTTTTGTACCAGGTGCAGGCGGTCGTATTCGTTCAGAAGGGTCGCCGAAGGCTTGAATGGGTTTTGGGGAGAAACCACGAACCACACCTTATGCAGGGAGGTTTGGTTCAGGATGTGGTTAGCGATGATAAGGTGCCCGGTGTGTATAGGATTAAATGATCCAAAATATAAACCGACTTCCATTGCTGCTTACCTGGTTTGTTTTTCTACGATGATCTGGTCGGCCTCGTTGATGCGGAGGCTGAGGGCATAGCCGGCCACCCGGATGGATATAGGTCCGCCCATGGGAGCTATTTGTTCCACTACCACCTGTTCGCCGGGAATGCAGCCCATTTCCATGAGCTTCAGTTCCAGTTCCGGGCTTTTAAAGCTCTGTATCGTTCCTCTTTCACCTGTTTTTAGTTCGGTTAGCTTCATACCTGTAGATAAAGTTCAAAACTATAGCAATCAGTAGGAATGGGTTTACGATTTTTGAAATATGATTGATGCACAGGAAAAAGTCCGCTTTCACTTTCTTACAGAAGGTTTCTCTCTCAGGAACAGAGGCAGGCTAAAGCAGTTCCTCATGGAACTTTGCAGGAAAGAAGGACAGAAGGTGGAGGCCATCAATTACATCTTCTGCGACGACCAGTACCTGCTCCAGATCAACAAGACCTACCTGAAACACGATACTTACACGGATATCGTCACTTTCCAGCTTTCCGGGAAGGGCGAACCTTTGCTTGCAGACATATATATAAGTATAGAGCGGGTAAAAGAGAATGCCGGGAACTTCAGGGTGAGTTTCCGCTCTGAGCTGCACAGGGTGATTTTCCATGGCGCTTTGCACCTCTGTGGCTATAAGGATAAGAACAAGGCACAGGCGGCAGAGATGAGAAGGAGGGAGAATGAGTGCTTGGAGAAGTATTTTTCGAGTACCGAGTCGTGAGTTGTGAGTTTCGAGCCGATTTCTCCAGAGGCCGCTGTTATCACCGTCAAAAGCACATTTCCATTCACATATCTAATCCGCGCTTCTTCAGCAGATACTAAGTCCGTCGCCAGCTAACCATAACTTCTCGAGAGTTCCACGTGGAACTTCCACGAACAGCTTCCACGAAGTGGCTGCAATCTTAACATGTTCCCCGTGGAACATTGCGATAACTTTGCAGGCTATGTTTCAGGATTATGATGTCATTGTTGTTGGTGCAGGGCACGCCGGTTGCGAGGCCGCAGCAGCGGCCGCTAACATGGGCTCGCAGGTGCTGCTGATTACGATGAATATGCAGACAATTGCCCAGATGAGCTGTAACCCGGCCATGGGTGGTATAGCCAAGGGGCAGATCGTGCGGGAAGTGGATGCGTTAGGCGGCTACTCGGGTATTGTTTCCGATGCTTCCATGATCCAGTTCCGCATGCTCAATCGTTCCAAGGGCCCTGCTATGTGGAGCCCCCGCTCTCAAAATGATCGTATGCTCTTTGCCACCAAGTGGCGGGAGATGCTAGAACATACTGAACGAGTATCCTTTTACCAGGATATGGTACGGGAACTCATAGTAGAAGGGAATAAAGTTACCGGCGTAGTCACCGGGCTGGGGCATAAGATCAGGGCTAAAGCAGTGGTGCTGACAAACGGCACATTCCTTAACGGGGTAATTCATATTGGAGAAAAGCGCTTGGGTGGTGGCCGTGTAGCGGAAAGAGCTGCTGAAGGCCTGACCGAACAACTCGTAAGCCTTGGCTTTGAAAGTGACCGTCTGAAGACGGGAACTCCTCCGCGGGTAGATGGCCGTTCCCTGGATTACTCCAAAATGGAAGAGCAGAAGGGCGATGAGGAGATCACAGGCTTTTCTTACCTGGACATACCCAAACCCAAAGAGCAAAGAAGCTGCTGGATAACTTATACCAACTCCGAAGTTCATGAGCTTCTGAAGACCGGCTTTGACCGCAGTCCTATGTACACCGGCAGGATAGAAGGAGTGGGGCCACGCTATTGTCCCAGCATTGAAGACAAGATCAACCGCTTTGCAGAAAGAGACCGGCACCAGCTCTTCGTGGAACCGGAAGGATGGAATACGGTTGAGATATACGTGAATGGATTTTCAACCTCATTGCCGGAGGATGTACAGTATGCCGCTCTCCGGAAAGTGCCGGGTTTTGAGAACGTTCGTTTCTTCCGCCCGGGCTATGCTATTGAATATGACTATTTCCCACCAACGCAGCTAAACTATAGCCTGGAAACAAAAGGACTGCAGAACCTGTTCTTTGCCGGGCAGATCAACGGCACAACAGGTTACGAAGAAGCAGCTTGCCAGGGTCTTATGGCCGGCATCAATGCGCACCTGAAAATAAAAGGCGAAGCCCCGCTCATACTCAAGAGGAGTGACGCTTATATTGGCGTTCTCATAGATGACCTCATTAGCAAGGGAACCCAGGAGCCTTACCGGATGTTTACCTCCCGCGCCGAGTTCCGCACTCTTCTCCGCCAGGACAATGCCGACCTCCGCCTCACGGAAACAAGCTATCGCCTGGGGCTGGCCTCTGAAGAAAGAATGCAGAAAGTATTGAAGAAGAGAAACGAAGTGAACGAGCTGAAAACCCTCTTTGCTTCTACCCAATTGGATCCAGGAGAAATCAACAGCTTCTTCGACGAAATAGGCAGCGCACCCATAACAGAAAAACAAA
>DASWNB010000447.1:0-5160 GCA_036399455.1 Flavisolibacter sp.
CATGGTTTGCCGTGGAAGAGACTCTATATGTGTGTGGCTCTTTGAATTTTCAATACTCAATGCTCAATTCTCAAGTACGCTCCGGAACCTGGAACGCCCTGGAGAATTAAGCATTGATATTGAATATTAAACCTAAACTCCCCTACCATAACGCCTCTCTCACCTAACGCATCGTCCGTGGACCGTGGACTGCGGACTTCCACTGGCACAGTTTTTTACACCTTCTTAACCGCAAAAACCTTTTTATGAACAACTTCTTTAGGGCATTGATTGCCGGTTACGGCGCAAAAAAACTCGGTGGCGGCTGCTTCAGCATGATCATCATCTTTGTCATCATCTATTGGCTTCTCGGCTACGCAAACTGTTAACGCGTTTGAAGTTTGATGTTGGGTGTGGCAGTGTTTCTTTTTGCTGTCTCTCCGGGAGTTTACATTTCGGTGGTTAACCACGAAGGCCGATGGCGCGAAGGATGCACAAAGAGAAAGAGGAGATTCCCTGAACTACATTCCCTCCCTCCAGGCTTCTTCCGGCGCCTCTAAGCCTCCGTAATTTCAATAGAGCAGGAACACGAAGGAGCGCCCATGCCGCATAGATTTTTCGGAGCTTGCGACCCTTATGCTCTCCTGCTGCTAATGCCCAAAGAGGCGTGGGAACACGCAAAGAAACACGAAGTATAAGATTGTAGTTCAGGGCTATTCTTCTCTTTGTGCATCCTTCGCGCCATAGCGCCTTCGTGGTTATCGCTAAAAAAACGTGCGGCCAAAAAGCCACACGTTTGCTCAATAAATTTCAATATCCTTATTCTTCAATCTTGTTCTTCAGCGCTTCTTCGGGCAGGTAGTGCCTGCGGCCATGCTTGTCCACCCAGTAGTAACGGGCGTGGTTGTCCATGTAGATCGTTTCACCGTTGGGACCTACCTTATCCTTATGCACCTGGTCGGTAGCTCGGGCTTTGCCCTTGGACGCCACTTCGGCGGTTTTGTTTCCCACCTTCTTTGCGCCTTTCTTTACTTCCTGTCCTGCTTTCTTCACTTTACTCTGCGCTTCGGATGCCTGGGAAAAACCCAGGAACAGAAACAGCATCGAAACACCCAGAAACTTTTTCATAACACTACAAGTTTAAACGGTTGAATTAAATAACACGGACTGTATTTCTAAAACAGTGCCAGTGAAGGCGGGCTGGACGATAGGGAAAGGCGAAAGGTGAAAGGTAAAGGGGCGGAAGGAATTGGGGATTGGGAATTGGGAATTAGGAATTAGGAATCGGCATTGACGATTCACGATTGACGATTCACGATTCACGATCCCCGCCAAGCAAGGTCATCTTCATTCATACCACTGCGTACGGGGATGGAACGTACGCCACGAATGCCAGAATTCCTGGTAGGCCTGGACCGTTTCCAGGCTTCGTCCTTTTAGCGGGCCGGCAATGCCCCGGCCGCGGCTGTCCCAGGTAGATGAAGTGTTAATATCCCTGAAAAGATTGGAAGCCGGTATTTTCTCAAACCGCAAAACCGTGGTATCCAGCCTGCGGTTCCACACATGAAAGGAGGCGCCGTCCTGCTCCAGGAAGATAACCACCGGCAGGTGCGGCAATGAATCCTCGATCAGCTTTTCACGTACCAGCTCATTCCAGTCGTATGCCTTTGCATGCCCGCCGTGGGCAATTCCCAGCACCCATGATTTTTCTTTCCACGAAAGGGAATCCCTGCCCTCAAGACTGTTATCTACCGTACCCTTATCGTAACCTTCCAGGTCTTTATATTTCCCCACGAAACCAGGATCGGGCTGCATGATCAGTGAAGCGGGGTTGGCCTGCAGCCAGGATGCGAGGGTCATTTGCCTTGAGGGGAATTCCCTCAATGTGCTGCCTTTTAAAGGACCCGCGATGGCCTTGCCTGTAGCCTGCTGCCACCAACTGCCGGTACGCTCATCTTCAAATAGGGCATTGAAATGATTCATTCCCACCAGGCGGAAACTTTCCAGCCGCCCGTTCACTTCCGGGCTGAAAACGCGGCCCGAGCGGCAGACCGTACAATAAGTAACCAGTACGGGAACGCCGCCTACCGTGTCACTTACCTGGTGGTGGTAACCAATAAGCTGTATGGGATAAGCCCTTGACTCGCCATTCACCGTCACGCCAAGCACAAGCTTATCCGGTGGGATTACGTTGGTGGTAAGGTTGGCCATATTCTTTTGCCTGGGCTGGTAAAACATTTTATCGGCCCTGAAAAGGAAGTTGAAAAGAAAAAATAAAACCGCATATACTCCCAGCCCAAAGAGTACCGCAAACTTCTTCCACCGCCCTGAATATTTCAGTACCAGGAACAAAGGATACGCCAGCAGCAACAGGGCTGCTATGCGCAGCCAAATAATGTTATGGTGAAACCAGTAAGCAAAGCCTATGGTTTGCTGCTTCTGGCTTCCGGGGAAAGGCATGATAAAATAAACCCCGAGTATCTCGACAGCAAAGAGGAACAAAAAGGCGGATAAGAGAAGCACCCGTTTCATAAGCACCTGGATTTAAGAATGTCTTTCGCGGCAAACCCTGCAGTATACAAATATATCCAGCCCACCCGCTATGAAGCGAGGAAAATATGGGGCGAAGGATAGAATGGCAATGCATTTGCGGCAGTTAGGGTGAACCTAATGCAGATACCATGAAAAGATTGATATTGTGCGGATGGATGCTGGTTTGTTTAGGTATGGCATCTTCAGCCCAGACTACCCGGGCCAAAACCCCGAAGAAACAGCCGGCTGCAAAAACTGCAACGGCAAAGAAAACCACGAAGGCAAAACAACGCCCAACCACAAAGACAAAGCCTGCCGCCACGCCTACGGGCTCCACGGCCGACAGGACTTATACCTATTCCAACAGCACATCGCACAGCGCATACACAGCGCCTCCTGCCGCTGCACGCCTGCAGATAGCAGACCCTACCATCAGGACACTCAACGCCAGGGCCGGCGGCGCCGATATACGGCTTAGCGGCTCGGGAGTGGTAGGCATGCCCAGGGGCACCTATGGCTTTGCGAAGGGACGCATCACCCTGATGCCCGGCGGCGCACGTACTTCAGGCACCCAAACAGGCAGCGGAGCCACAGGCACGGGAACAAGCCCTGGCAGCGCAGGATCTTTTGGTCCTGCTATGGGCACAAACGGCAAGAATCCTTATGGCGGGCCCTGGCTTTGGTCATCCGGAAACAATACCCAGGCGCCGTCCACTCCGCCTGCAACTACAGGAAACAGTAAAAATCAATAACTAAAATCCATTATACATGAGCAAGGAAAAAACAAACCGCAGCGGAAGCGGCCGCAATACCGAAAATAAAAACGACCGCCGCCAGACACAGCAGCCCGGCGCTCCTGCCAAGAGCAACCGCCAAACCAAGGGCCGCGACGAAAGCGGGCCGGTAGAAAAAACGGGAACAAAGAAGCAGGCGAATAGCATTTAAGATAAAAGCCATAAGCTGTTGCTTACAGCTTATGGCTTCTGACTTCCGGCTTCCGGCTCCGGCTACCTCCGTATCACCAGCTTCTCGTTATACACATTCTCTCCGTCGGTAATGCGGATGAAGTAAACTCCTTCGGGCAACTGCCTGACGTTGAGTTTATAGTTGTTGCTTCTTGCGAAAGTTTTCCTGATCCTGGCCTGCCCCAGGTGATCGGTTACCTGTACCTCTATCGTTTTCGCTTTTGCTTTTCCGGGATCGGCTTCCTTCGCGGCAACCTGCTCTGATAGGATCACATCGTCACCGCCTGGGTTGGGGTAAACGGTGTACGAGCCATAACCGCAGGTATTGGTGAAGTGCAGGAATTGAACAACGTGCCCGCAAGCAACGTCATATTCCACTCTTAGCGTACCCGAATAGGAATCCCAGGTAATTGTATTTTGATAAACAGTCGGGTAACCGCTGCCTGAATAGGGATAAGCAACCAGGTTCTGTACCCCGATGGGGTATGCAAGCTGGATGGGCTGGTTGTAAGGGTACGATGAAGACCTGCAGACAGAGGCATACAGGTTGGTTGCCGGGTTGGGGTATGAGTTCCAGTAGCCGTAACTGATAAAAGTGGGGTAAACCGGCGCTGCCCCTACGGAGATGTTTTTATAGATGGGATCAGCCACTCCGCACAAGGTTGCCGATATGGTCACGCTTCCTGTTCCCGTGGCGGTTACCGTTGCGCTGTTCCCGTTGCCCTGGATGGTGGCAATGCCTGAACTTGGCGATATGCTCCAGCCGGTAACCACACCGGTGTTTACCGTGTAGGTCTTGGACCCGCTGCAAATCTCGCCATCTCCATTGATAGGTGTTGAAGAAGAAGCCAGTGCGGATACGTTAACGGTATTTGCAGTAAGCGCATTCGAACCTATCGGGTCCAGCCAGTTGCTCAGCCTTGTTGCATTTGTGCCGCCACCGGTCCAGGAGTTATCAAACCTGCCGTAAGCGTCCTGCTGAACTGCGTTGCCGCATCCGGACGGACCTCCTCCCAACTGGCCTATTACCCTGTGATTCTGGTCGAACAAGGGGGAACCGGAAGAGCCTCCCTCGGTAACACCGTTATTCCACGACACGATCCATTGCAGATCCCCGACAGGGTTCAAGGTCTGGCCGTTGATGTTCCAGGTAAAGTTATCGGCACGTACAACGGGCGTTGTGTACGTCGATATCTTCATGACGTCACCGCTGGGATGATGTATGCCCACACCGCTTGTGGCGGCGGTTGTGCTCCTGCTCCATCCTGCATAATTGATCCCTGAATTTGGTGCGGGAGCCTGGTTCAGTTGAACCAGGGCAAAATCTGTCGGAGCCCAGTTAGCTCTTAAAGTAGACCCGTTAAACAGCAAGCCGTTGCTGTTCTGGCTTGGGCTACAGGTTGAACTCCATGCCTGGAAGTAGAACCGCCAGTTGCCAACATTCTGCCCGCCGTTGGCGGTAAAGCAGTGATTGGCAGTCAGGAAATACGGAGTATTGCTGTTGCAGGTGTTGTTCAGCATGGCACCGGAGCACAAAGCGGAGCCGTTTTGCAGCGCTACTACGGCAACGGAGTTCCTTTCGTTCTCCCAGCCCGTTCCCTGCGGGCAGAGAACATTGATATTACAACTGCCGGATTGCCCGAAGCCTCCCAGTTTCTGGACAAAAACCTGTTTATAGCCGTAG
>DASWNB010000448.1:0-4018 GCA_036399455.1 Flavisolibacter sp.
CTCTGTAATGCCCAGGCCCGCCAGGAGGAAAGGCGTTTTATCCGTAATGGTATTGTCGGCGATCTTGTCCAGCAGGAACACCCGCTCCGCAAAGCTGTTTTCATTCTCCACCAGAGCTTTTTCCGGCAACTGGTACACAACGGTGGCCAGCTCCTCCACGGTAAGGCCCAGCCGCGACTGCACCTCCAGCAGTTGCGCCAACTGCAGCACTTTGGCGTAGCCGCTGGTGCTTTCTTCCAGGTTGCTGAGCCATCCTTTTGCCTTGAGTGAATTCAGCAGCAGGTCAAATTCAGGGATGCTCCAGGGTGTTTTCTTCCACAGCCTCAGGTAGCGGTGGATGAGGTCGAGCCGGGTGTCGGTGAGGTCCTGCAGTTCCTCGCTGTATTTTTGTATGTCGGTGGGGTCCTTCACGGTCTTTACCTTCACCTTGCCTATTTCGGGGAGAAAGGAAGTTTCGGTCAGCTCGTCCAACTGGTCACGCGTAATGCCTGCGTAGCCGATAAAGTCCTGCACGTTGAACTTCGCCGTGGCCGTGTTCCTGAATCTTTTTTTAGCGCCTGCCGTATTGGGTGTGATGACGATATTCAGCTCCTCGGGTGAAAGCCTGAGCCTTTCGCGGTGCTGGCTGATGCGGGTGGCGTTCATGCCCCTGTAGATGTCGTGCAGGGCTATGTTGAAATGCGCTATGTACAGGCGTAACTCTTCCAGCGAAAGGTTAAAGGGCTGGCTCACCGACCAGTCGGCCGTTTTCAGGTGCGTATACACATCGGTGAGGGAAAGCTCGGACCTGAGGTATTTTTCCAGCACTTCGTTCACCACCTGCAGGTAGGGGATTTCGGTAGAAGTGTTTTCGCAGGAAAGCTTCAGTGTCCAAAGGTCCGGCCTTCTTCTTTTAAGATAGAGCGGGTGGGTGGCAAGGCTGCCGGTAAAGGCCTTCTTAGATACATTCTCCTGCACAAAATACATGAGGTCCGTAAAATAGGCGGCGGGACTGAGTACGGAGCGGCAGTGCGTGCAGTCGCAATAATCCTGGGTGCCGAACAGCTTGTCGAAACCGTCTATTTCCTTCAGGTCATTCACCAGCGGGTGCTGGTTGGATGCGTTGGTGTTGTTGAAGGCGCCCTTGATGCCGCCGCGGATGGCTTCCATGTAGTGCGCAGCTCCAATAGCCATGTCGGCGGCCTTCCTGTACACCTTTCTTCCCTGCTCCACATCAAGCCCTGAGGTTTTAATAAAGTCCTGCTCGGACAGGGACACCACTCTTGAGGCTGAGTCGAAACCCGTCTTCAGCAACTGGCTGGATGTTTCTTCCGTATCTCCCAGTATAAAGCTGCGCTGGAAGGCAGCCATCTGGCGCCTGACGTAGGGTTGTGTGACCGCGTCTATGCCTTTCCAGACAAGTCCATCCTGCTTTCCGGCTGCAGTGGTGAAGTCTGTAGTCTCAAAATCAATGAGGCCCGTGTTATTTGCATAGAATGTATTCAGGGCATTGATGCGGCCTGTGATCTCCGCCTGCTTTTTCGGGGCGGGCTCCTGTTTGGTGAGCACCTCGGCCAGCCCCAGGTGCCGGTAGGTGTTCAGCACGGGCTGGATCTTTACCAGGTCGTCGAGCACCTGCTTCTGGGTGGCGGCGTCAACGCCGCCAAGGTCTTCCTTTGTAAGGGCAAGAGGCTCATTGTTGTCGCCGAATATCCTGATGTTATTTTTCAGCACGGGCTCCAGGCGCTGGGGCAGGTTGGAGAAGCCCGCAACGGCCTTGTCGCCGGTTACGCGGCTGAGGAAGTAATCCGTGGGAAAGGAGCTTTCCACGGTTTCACGGATGTTGGCGGCGTAGGATTCGGGCGTTTCGCCGGCAGGCGCGGGCACCTTGTTGTCCTTTATCAGCTTCAGCCAGTCCGCCGTGTCCATGCGTATCATATCCCCGGCAGATTTGATGTTCCCTGCCTTTACCGATTTCATCAGGTCAAAGTTCTCGCCGGTAACCAGGCTTACCTGCGATAGCAGGAGCAACTGGTTTTTCTGCGGTGCGGTGATGAGCTTTGCGTCTACCAGCTCGTCCAGCTCTGCGCTGGTGATCTTTTCCATGTCCAGGCCTTTTTCGGCCAGCGCCAGCTCCTTGCCTCCATCCAGCCCGGCCAGCGTGGCAAATTCAAGGGCTTTGGCCTGAATGAGCTCGCGGGAGAGCAGCGGGTTTTCCACCAGGGGCAGGTCCAGGTTCAGCACTTCTCTTACAGGGCGGTTCTCGGTGCCAATAATTTCCCGCAGTTCCTTCATCTCTTCGGTGGTAAAGGACTTACGGTCGTCTTCCTTCAGTGCAAAAAGGATGGTTTCTCCAAGTGACTTGTCGGCTAGGCCTCTAAACCCAAGCGCCGATACCTCGCTGGCCGCTTTTTTTATGGTGTCCTTGCGGGCAGGTATCTTATCCGCTAATTCCGTGGCAATCCTGTCCACTTCGGCCTGGAGCTTTTCATTCATTTTGCGCTCCAGGGGTTTATTTATATCGTCGGGGAGGTCTTTTATATCCAGTCCTGTCCTGAGGCCCACGGTTGGTTTAAGGAGGAACGACAAGGGTTCGGTTTTTCTTGAGACTTGCTTGGCCATGAGTTGGTTTTATTAATTTTTAAGGTCTGTTTAATGGAGCAGCGTGCCGTTTTGTTTTAGTTGCCGCTGCTATTTATCCTGACATAGGACTTGGGTTTGGCTGAGGGCACCGTACAGACGCCCTTTTGCGGGTCGTAGAACGACTGCCTGTAGAGTGTTTGCTCAACCACGGTTTCTTCGTTCTCTATCAGCTCCGCTGCCATGCTCCTGGTTACGGGTTTGTTCTGGTAGAGGAACCGGCTGCCGATCACTTCATCGGATATGGTTACGTGCAGGGCGTGTCCTCCTCCTGCTTCCGGCATTACGGCCAGGTATTCGCCGGGCGTTGGCACGGGTTCCCTGGGTATGGTAGCCCTCATTGGCTGGGTGATGCGTCCCTGCCTGTACAGTCCTTCAAAACCTTCGTTCAGGAAGGTCACGGCCTGGCCGGTATCTGTTATGGGCGCTTCCGTACGGCTTACCGGGCGGCCTGCGGCTTCAACAAACTCGGTATTAGTCACCGGCTTTTGGCCGGGGGCAAGCCTCATGTTGGCCGCGTGGCTGCCCACGTCCGCCACGCACAGGTCGCCACGACAGGTGGGGTTGGTTACCGAAGGTCCCACCCTGCCTCCGCCAGCGCCTATATGCCTCCCGGTGTTTGTAGCGTCGGCTACTTCAGATGCAATACGCACTTCCGTGGTCAGCAGGCGGGCCTCCACCCGTATCGGCTTCAGCTCCCAGGCCAATGGAACCACGTCCAGCGCCAGGTCTCCTGCGGCCACCCACCTGCTGGCAGGCTGGTGGGTAACCGTTTCTGCCGTGAACAGCCTTGCGGCGGGATCGGCCACGGGCACAAGGCTTGCCCCTATTTCCATTCCCATGAGGCTCACCGGGGAAGGATCGTCCTCTATGGGCACCACCCTGAAGGTGGCGGCCCTGACAGTGCCGCCCACCACGCCGCCCACGCCGTTCTTTGGCGGCGAGTACTCAAGCACATTGGCCTGGGGATTCACATAGGCTTCCCCTCCGAAGAATCCCTCTATCATCGCGGTCATTTCCATGCCCAGGCGGTCCCACATCATGCCCATCATTATTTCCTGCGCCTCGTCATTGCCCGTGGGGTCGAAAAAGTTTATAGGACTGTTCTTTACATAAGCATAGAAATTCATCCCTGCTTCCAGCCCTTTAGGATCGGCGCTGAGCCAGCGGGCCAGCCAGGGCAGGTAATAGCGTGCACCGTGGTATTCGAGGCCGCTTTCCTCGTCCCGTTCCATGCCGGTATAGCGGTAGCGCTTGTAAGCGGCGTTGATGCTCTTGTCCGACGCCTGGTAGCTGGTGGTGCCAAAGGGATGGTATTCCTCGTAGCTGATGACCCGGGCTTTCTCGTCGGTTTCAATGGAGGCCGAGCCCTGGTGGTTACCCAATTGATAGCGCACCA
>DASWNB010000449.1:0-3320 GCA_036399455.1 Flavisolibacter sp.
CGCGGCGCCCGACAAGGCCGGCGAGTTCTACCGCCACTTCCACTACGGCCTCTTCTCTTATATTTCCCACCGCATTCCCGAGATCAGCGATGAAGTATACCGCATCGACGACGCCATGATGGCCGGCTTCGGCTGGGAGATCGGCGCCTTTGAAAGCTGGGATGTGCTGAACGTGGAAAGATCCGTGCAGCAGATGAAGGCCGCAGGTTATGCCGTGGCTCCCTGGGTGGACGAGATGCTGGCCGCAGGCAACAAAACATTTTACAAGATAGAAGGCGGGAGCCGCCTGAGTTACGACCCCGCTACCAAATCATACAAGCCTATTCCCGGAGGCAAGGAATTCATCATACTGAGCAACCACACCGACAAGCTGGTATGGAGCAACAGCAGTTGCCGCGTGTACGACATTGGCGACGATGTGCTGGGCATACAGTGGAGCACCAAGATGAACAGCATCGGCGGCGATGTGCTGAGCGGCATCACGAAAGCCATCGAGCTGGCGGAGAAAAATTATAAGGGACTGGTGATTGCGAACGAAGGTCCCAACTTCAGCGCAGGCGCCAACGTGGGCATGATCTTCATGTTTGCCATCGAGCAGGAATACGACGAGCTGGATTTTGCCATCCGTGCCTTCCAGAATACCATGATGCGTGTCCGCTATTCTTCCGTTCCCGTGATAGTAGCCCCGCACGGCCTGGCCCTGGGCGGCGCCTGCGAAATGAGCCTGCACGCCGATAAGTGTTGTCCCGCCGCGGAAACCTATACGGGACTGGTGGAGCTGGGCGTGGGCGTTATTCCCGGCGGTGGCGGCACCAAGGAGTTTGCCCTTCGCGCTTCCGATGAAATGCACCAGGACGAGCCCGAAACCATCACCCTCAAGAACCGCTTTCTTACCATAGCCACCGCCAAGGTAGCCACATCGGCTTACGAAGGTTTTGACCTGGGCATTTACCGCAAGGGGCTTGATGAAGTGGTGGTCAACCAATCAAGGCGCATTGCCGAAGCTAAAAGATCAGTAGAGGAACTCTCCGGCAGCGGCTATGTGCAGCCGGTGCAAAGAAAAGATGTAAAGGTGCTGGGACGCTCGGCCCTGGGCGCCCTCTACGCAGGCATCCACGGCATGTGGCGTGCAGGCTACGCTACCGACCACGACGTAACCGTTGCCAAAAAGCTGGCCTACGTGATGTGCGGCGGCGATCTCAGCGAACCCACCCTCGTCAGCGAGCAATACCTCCTGGACCTCGAACGCGAAGCCTTCCTTTCTTTGTGCGGGGAAAGAAAGACATTGGAGAGAATACAGAGTGTATTGAAGGGAGGAAAGCCGGTCAGGAATTAGGGAGAAGCTGTTGGCTTATAGCTGTTAGCTGATGGCTTGTACACGTTCAGCCTATTGGCATACATTTATGAAGATTTTACGCGAAGCCGCAGAGAGAAGACAGGAATCTGCACTCGCGAGCAGAGCTATCGGCTAACAGCTAATGGCCAACAGCTTTATAGAAGCCCTGACATGAGATATATCTATGCAGCCATACTGCTTTCATTAAGTTATCATCCTGTACTGGCACAGGATGGCGGGGGAAGAGCTTTTCTTCAGACGAATAACAAGATGCATTTGTACTATGTGGACCTGGACAATTCTGCCGCTATTGTGTATGACATGGGAAAGTATTTAGACAAGGCAGGAATGGGATATTCCATCAGGGAAACAGATACCCTTGTACGGCAGCCGGGTGGCAGTTATTCAGGCAGCACATCCAGGATCATCAGGGAAAACAACAGGCTGTACCTGGTAAGCGGAGATAAGAAGGCGAGGAAATTCAGGATAGATACCGTCAGGTCCTTAACTGATTTCAATAACAACCTGAACAACGCTTACTTCCTTGACAGCTATTCCAGGATGAGCAGGGAATTGAACCAGGCTTACCCGTTATACCACCACTCATTCAGGGACGGTTTTCATACCTGGAAAGAGCTTCTGAACAAAGAGATCGATTATTTGCAGTTCAGGGAATTTGCGGACAACCGTATAAGAAACATCCGGGACAGCATCAGCCGCCTGCAGGACAGCCGCACCGCACTTACGAACTACATCATCCAAAACATCAACACCCTCGAATATAATACTTTGAAGGACAGCCTGGCAAAGCTGCCGCCGGAGTACGCCTATCAAAGCAGCTATTATCGCACGGTTATAAATGCAGCCGCCACCCAAAGGCCGGAGTATTTCTTCAGGCTTGCGGAAGAATTCCCGGCCCATCGCCACCTGATCTTTTCTTCGGTGGAAAACAACAAGGAAGTACTCAGCAGGATGAAAGCCGTGGAAGGACACGATAAAATAAAGAAAGAATTTTTCAAGGAGCGGAAATTCGAAAAGTCCATACCTTACCGGGTCATAGGAGCTTATGCAGCTTTGGCAGGACTGATAACTTTATTGATCGTCACCCAATAAAACTTCGTACCACTACAGGAATTCCATCCCAACCCCTTGAACCCATACGGGACAAGTGCATGAACCAACCTCAAACCTCAAACTTCAAACCTCGTGGGAGAAGCCGAACTCGATATACAAAACCGGAAGCTGACGATCACCTCGAAGATCATCACGTACGGCAATGCCACTGATGCGGCGCTGACGGAGCAGGTACGTGAAGAGATAGAAACCATGTGGAATGAGGCGCAGGGACAGGTGGACCTGGGAGGAACGCTTTTCCGCGTGGAGTTCCGCATCACGGCGGAAGCAAAGCCGGAGATCACCGAGCTGGAAGTGCTCCAGAACACCAATCCACACAACAACTACTTCCGCATAGAAGAATATGTGCACGGCAACATCTCTTTCGTGGATGGGCTGGGCTCCAATACGGGCTATTTCAAGCTGGAGAACCTCTACCGCGGCTCCACAACCGCCGCCCACGAATACGGCCACACCCTGGGCCTCGATCATCCCCGCATCCTCGACCTCAGGGGCAAGGGCGTGCCGGGCATCATGTATCCCCGCGGCACGCTGGTAGACCCGCAGTTCCAGTACGATCCCGCAAAGCCGGCCGGAGTGACCGGCGGAACCATGCACCCCATGCACCGCAAGGTGAAAAAGGAAGACATACTTAACCTAAAGCTCCACAGGCTCCGCTTCGAGCACCAGCGGGCGGTGGTGGGCGACTTCTCCAATGTTTACCATTGGGACCACAGGACTACCGCTCATGAAGACTTTACCCATCCTCCCGTTTTTGGCTGAGGATTGCCTGGAGAAAAATGTATCTTTTGCCGCTTTTAAAAAACTCCTGATATGAAAAAATGGTTGCTGCCGGCATTGATGGCCCTCT
>DASWNB010000450.1:0-6985 GCA_036399455.1 Flavisolibacter sp.
AGACGGTTCTCTTCACAAATACTTACCAGCTCGTCCATGTCCGCCATGCTGCCGCACATGTGCACAGGCATCACGCATTTTGTTTTTGGACCGATAGCGCGGCGAACTGCATCGGGATTAAGCGTAAGCGTATCGTCCACATCTACCAGCACGGGTATGGCGCCTACGCTCAATACGGCTTCAAAGGAAGCCACAAAAGTGAACGAAGGCATGATGACCTCATCGCCGGCTCCTATGCCCAGTGCGGCCATTGCCGTAGTAAGGGCCGAAGTGCCGCTGGAGGTAAGCTGTGCGTATTGTGAGCCGAAGCGTGAGCAGATGGCCTGCTCCAGCTCCTTAGACTTCCAAATTCCTTTTCGCGGACCATCAAATCCATAGCGCATCAGGATGCCTGTTTCCAGCACATCGTTTACTTCCTTGCGTTCCGCATCGCTCCATAATTCAAAACCGGGCATAGAGAGGGTTTATTGTTTCTGGTTTGTGGTTTCTTGTTTCTTGTCAGTGCAAAAGTACGTGGTGTGGAGGAGATAACGGATAAGAGACCACCGACCACCGGGGGGAACCACAAAGACACCAGGACGCAATGCAGCACAAAGAAATCTTTCGGTTGTCAGTCGTCGGTCGTCGGTCATCGGTTGTCGGTTGTCGGTCATCGGTTGTCGCTAAACGAAAAACCCCGCTCTCGCGGGGTTTTTCAGCATAACCATCCTGTTACATCAATATTGCCAGGCTTCTGATAACTGCGCCTAATCTAACTGCGTCATGAATACGTTGCTTGGTGGTGCCGTGGCCGGCCAGCGTTTTCTCATGAGAGGTAACGCAAAGCTCGCAGCCGTTAAGAGCGCTCACTACAAGGCTTATCAATTCAAAAAATTCTTTCCCAAGTATGGGGTTGCCCATGATGCTCATGCGGATGCCCGCCTGCGCATTGCTGTAAAACTCATCGTGCATGAAGTGGCGGAAACGGTAATACACGTTATTTGCATTCAGCAGGCTGGTGCAGCTCAGCACTTCTGCTATTTCCTTCTCCGTAGCTCCTTCGTTACCTGCCAGTTGGCCGAAAGCTTTTTGCAGCACGGTGTTCTTTTCATTGGCGGCAACAGCCAAAGCTGCCAGGTATGCTTCTTTCTTCGTCAGTGTTTCTGCGGATAGCGCATTGCTCACATTGATCTTCAGGTCGCGGAGGTAGCGGGAATCGGTTTGAGCCAGGAGCCTGAGGTTCTCCGTCACATGTTCTTCACCCAGTCCCAGGTCTTTCAGCAGGGCCGCCGCATTGTCCGTTGTACTTGCCATTCCAAACATAATCGCCTTTTCTTTAGGGTTAAAAATAAGTCCCGCGGCAGCGGGACCATTCAATTTATCCTACTACCAGGGTAGCTTCACCTTTCTGCCAGTTGCAGGGGCACAGCTCGTCGGTTTGCAGGGCGTCCAGCACACGCAGAACTTCTTTTACGTTGCGGCCTACGCTGAGGTCGTACAGGGATACCCAGCGGATGATGCCCTGGGGGTCAACGATGAAGGTTGCGCGGTAGGCAATCTTTTCTTCGGCTTCCAGGATACCCAGCTCGGTGGCGAGTGACTTGGAAGTATCGGCCAGCATGGGGAACTGCAGGTCGCGGAGGTCTTCATGATCCCTTCTCCATGCAGCGTGAACAAACTCGCTGTCGGTAGAAGCGCCGATCAGCAGGGTGTCGCGGTCAGAAAAATCCTGGTAGGCTTTGTTGAATTCGGCTATTTCCGTGGGGCATACAAAGGTGAAGTCCTTTGGCCACCAGAACATAACCATCCACTTGCCGCTGTTGCGGATCTCTTCAGAGGAGAGATCGTAAAATTCTTTTCCTTTCTCGATGGAGATCACTGCCTTTTTATTGAACTCTGGGAAGGCAGATCCGATAGACAAAACTAAATTCTTCATATTGGTTACTTGTTTTTCGCGGTGCAAAAGTGCATCAGAAGAGTGATAAATAAGATTGATTTTTCCTATTCATTATAGATTTTATCTATGGAAGGATTTAACCGCCAGGACGCCAAGACGCGAGAAAGAAAAGCTGTTAGCCATTAGCTGATGGTTGTTATACCATTTAGACGTTATTCCTATGCCTTTGCTTCGAAGCGCAAAGCTCGCAAAGGATTTCACGCCAAGACCGCAAAGGAAAGGCAAAGAAGCGGTCGTTTGAACTCCAGTTTTCCCTTTGTGTTTCTTTCAGTGTTCCCACCTCTCCGGAGCTATAAAGCTTAGAAGAACGCAAAGAAGGTCGCAGGCTCCTTTAGAGAGTTTAAGGGAGCCTGCGACCTTCTTTGCGTTCCTGGCTGGTAATAACTACAGAGGCGCCGGACGCTAAGAGAAACACAAAGGGAAGAATTGTAGTTCAGGCGGCCTTCTTGTTTTCCTTTGCGCTTCTTTGCGTCCTTCGCGTCTTTGTGGTATAACCAGAAAACTTACCCGTACGGAGCCTTCGAAGCAAAGGCATAGGAATAATGTCTAAATGGTATAAATGGTATTACTTCACCTGACCGTGAAGGACCACCAGGAAGCGAAAGGAACCACAAAGGCGTAACGCGCGAAGACAGCACAAAGGTCTTAGGCCCATTTGTATCCCTGTACTTCGGGGTTCAAAACCGGTTATCGGTCATCGGTCATCGGTCATCGCTTATCGGTTGTCGGTTGCCGTTCATCGGCCATCCAGCTTCGCTCCTTCCTCCCTGATCTTCCAGATAAAGCCGTCGAGGATGTAATGCGTGATTTGAGGGAGAGCCAGGAGAGGCACGACGAGGCTGAGAAACTGGTGATTGAGTTTGATGCCGGGGAAGAAACCGCCGCCGAAGAGGGTGCCACGCTCCTGCCATACCATGCGGTCCCAAAGGCCTTCTTCTATGAAGGCTAGAAGAAAGATGATGCCCAGGAAAATAAGCAGCCCGGCACGGCTGAACACCAGCCGGAGGAAACGGTTGCCGGCAACGGGTTTTGCATGGGTCTTTTTGCCGTGCAGCCATACCAGTGCCATGTAGGGAACACCATGGCTCACTACGTTGAGTAGCGTAAAGGCCATGTCGCCGTTGAAATGCACGATGCCGAAATACCACGAAGCCGCCGTGCCTGCAATCACCGCAAATTTTGGAAGGTTAAAATAACGGTTGCGGAGGAGAAAGTACAGCTCCTTTATCACGAAGGTTCCCATCAGCAGCACATAAAGCACCGTAGCAAAGGGCAGCAGCCAGCCAGCCCTGAAGAACAGGAAATCACCCTCGACAAACCAGTTGAAATTACGCGGGCCTTCCAGGTGCCAGTGCAGCAGCGGGAAAAGGGTAGCATAATAAACGGCCAGCTTGTCGATGAGGGAAGGCAGCCTGGAAGCTTTTTCCTTACGGCTGTATATCCGCATGAACCCGTACTGCTGCCGCACAAAGTGAAACACTGCCACATAGGCCAGCAACCGCCAGAACAGGAGGCTGTCCAGCGAATAAAGCAGCACACCCGCCACAAAGCCCGCAAAAGGAATGGTCCAGAGCAGGGAACGGCGGTGGCCCAGCGACGCAGGATCAAAATAGGTGCGGTACAAAGTGCTGTACACATGCGCAACGTCGATGAGCAGGATGAGAATGATCCAGCCGGCCAGCGGCATGTCGCTGTTATTATGGAAAAGCCCCGGGAAGAGGGCAATAACCAGAAGGCTCAGGAAGGGCGGCAGCAGGATGAACACGGTGTCCGTCCACGGTTTGCCGATCCACGGCTGCCTGTATGTGTTGGCGGCGCTCATGCGGAAATGATTTTTTTTGCGGCGTTCAATCCCTGGTAAAATCCTTCCTCGAAAATGCTCACCCCCGCCAGGTCGGTATGGGCAAAATGGATGCGGCCGTCCACGGAAGCCGAGAGCTTATCTCGCAGCCCGCCATATATCATCCCCGGCAGGGGCTGCGGCATGGAATGGCCCCAGATCATAATGTTTGCTTCGCGAAGGGAGGATCCAAGATCGGGATGTACGGGCAGCAGGTCGTCCAGCACTATTCTCACCCAATCTTCATGTGTCCTTTGCTGTGCGGCCTTTCTTTCTTCGGCTACGCCGCCTTCGGTGAGCGGCAGGTAGTAGGTAAGGTTCCGGGCTCCCGTATGCTGCTGAAGCAGTTGGTGGGTGGCATCTATATAACCCAACCCCTTGCCGTTATACAGAACGTTATCCCACGAGGGCGCCGTACCGCTCCGCTCTTTCAGCTTGTCCACAACAAGATTCGCCACCATCCAGGGCACGTATTGGAGCCCCTTCGCCAGCTCTGTTCTTGCTCCATCCCCCAGCAGCCGCGAGGCAACGAACTGCGGAATGGCCATGATGCAATGCTCCGCTTCCACCCTTACCAATTTCTCCTGTCGAACATCGAAGTAATCCACCAGCACCGTGTCTTCCGTATGCTTCACCGCAACGGCCAGGCAGTTGTTACGCATCTTTTCTTCCAATCCTTGCTGAAGCTGCTGCACCAGCCAGCCGTTGCCCTCCGGCCAGGTGAGTACATTGTAGCGCTCCGCATTGGCGGCTTTCCCCTTGCGTGATGCAAAGTAGTGGATGCCTGCCCAGGCGCTTACCTTATCTACCGGCGTTCCGAAATCATCGCGTGTGCAGTAGTTCACGTACCAGTGGAGGTAGGGCGAAGGAAAGCCGTTCGTCTCCAGCCATTCTTTCATGGTGATGGTATCCAGGCGGGTGAACGCTTCGTCGCGGCTGGACTCACCGGCGGGTATGGCAAAAGCATCACGGCCGTCGCTGCCCTTCTGCTGGCGGAAAGCGTCCATCAGCTCAAGGAATCTTTGTATCTGCTTCTGCTCACCGGCAGGTACGCCAAATTGCGGGACCAGTCCATCCTGCCAGCGGCCGTTGATGTATAAACGGTCTTCGGGTGCAAAGCACAGGTATTCTTCGCGGTATATGGGCAGTCCTGCCGCATCATTGCCGGTGATCACACCACAGGAGCGAAGGAAGTCCAGGTATTCGGTCAATTCATTATTGGGCAGGGGCACGTAATGGGCGCCCCAGGGATAAGGCGATATGCTGTTGCTGCCATGAGCGGCGTTCCCACCCATGGCCTTTTCCAGGTCCAGCAGGAGGAAGTCCTTGCCGGAGCGATGGAGGTGCCGGGCCGCAGACAGTCCGCTGACGCCGCCGCCCACGATCACCACTTCTTTCTTAATTATTTCCGATGGCGCTCCAAAGCGGCGGTCACGCACCAGGTGGCCTATCTCCGCCGAGGCCCCCACGATCTTTCCACCCACGGCTTTTTTGGGGGTGCAGGAAGAAAGCCACTTTCCCAGGCCGGCCAGCACAACTGATAATTGTATGAATCTGCGGCGGTCCATCATTCCCCAAGATATTTGCCCCACTCCTCTTCAAAATAATTTACCAGCGCCTGGTTGTTAAGGCGGTTCACCTCCAGCGGCTCGTGTGCTTTCATATCATCCGCAAACACCAGCATCTGCTGCCACACGGAAGGGTTCATGAACTTCAGCCCCGGCGGCAACGGTGAAAGGCTCCTTTCTTCTCCTTCGTTCCGGGCCATGATATAACCCCATTCTCCGAAAGAAGGAACATAGTTGTGGTAGGCGGTTGTATGCAGTCCCACGGAGCGCAGCGTGTGGTTCACGCACCAGAAGCTTTTAGGTGCCACGTAGGGCGATGTGCTTTGAATGACCGCTACCCCGCCGGGAGCCAGGCTGTTTTTGAGCAGGTGGTAGAACGTTGTACTGTATAGTTTTCCTATGGAGAAGTTGGAAGGATCGGGGAAGTCGACGATGATGGCGTCGAAGAGGCTGCGGTTGTTGCGCAGCCAGGTAAAGGCATCGGCATTGAAAACTTTCACCCTGCTGTTGAGCAGCGAAGAATCATTGAGATGCACCAGCATTTCCTGTGTGCGGAAGAGCCGCGTCATCTCGGCGTCCAGGTCCACCAGGGTAATGCTTTGCACCGAAGGATATTTCAGCGCTTCGCGAACGGCCAGGCCATCGCCGCCGCCCAGCACCAGCACGTTGCGCGGGCTGGAAACGGAGGAAAGCGCAGGATGCACCAATGCCTCATGGTAGCGGTATTCATCGGCGGAGCTGAATTGCAGGTTGCCGTTGAGAAAAAGCCTCAGCTCCCTTTTGCTTTTGGTAAGTACGATGCGCTGGTAGGGCGACGAGGCGGCATACACCACGCGGTCCTCATAGGTCATGGTTTCACTGTAGTGCATGATGTTTTCGGAAAAGACAAAGCCAAACAGCTCGGCCAGCAGCAGCACGATGGCGGTTACCTTGAGGGCCGCCGCTCTTTTTATCTCACCCGAAAACCTGTGCGCCAGGTACCAGCCTACGGCAATATTGGCGATGCCGAAAAAAAGCGACGTGCGGATAAGCCCCAGGTGCGGCACCAGCAGCAGGGGAAAGATGAGCGAGGCCAGCAGCGCACCTATATAGTCGAAAGTAAAAACACGGCTCACCAGTTCCTTGAATTCAACCTTGTCTTTCAGTATGCGCATGAGCAGGGGAATTTCCAGCCCTACCAGCGTACCCGTAAGAAAGACAAGCGTATAAAGCACAAGACGGAAAGAAGAGGCCAGCGGGAAGAGCAGGAAAAGTGCGGCGGAGCTGAACCCGCCTATCAGTCCTACCAACAGCTCGATGCGGATAAACCACGACAGCAGGTTGCGGTTAAAATACCGCGACAGCCAGGAGCCCACGCCCATGGAAAAAAGATACACGCCTATGATGGTGCTGAACTGCGTCACGCTGTCGCCCAGCAGGTAGGAAGCCAGGGTGCCCGCCACCAGTTCATAGATCAAACCACAGGTAGCAATTACAAATACCGCCAGCAACAGGAGCCACTGCGCTCCGGGGTCTCTTTTGAGCATAGATAGGTTGTTGTCGTGAATGGTGAATGGTGAATGGTGAATGGGTCGTTTAAAGTGGGAGATGCTTTTCTTTAGCAGCACTCATTTCTTCTAATTCTCAATATTCAATGTTCAA
>DASWNB010000451.1:0-3264 GCA_036399455.1 Flavisolibacter sp.
ATTCCAGGCATCAAACCTGTTCAACCTGCCTCCGGGCAACTATACCGTTAACGTGAGGGATGCCAACGGCTGTCTTTCCCAAACCTCTGCTACCGTGGCCCTTACGAACGACCTTACGCTGACGCCTTCGGCAGATGCGGAGATCTGCGAAGGCTCGTCGGTTCAACTGCAGGCGCAGAGCAATGCCACGCAATTCACCTGGCAGGCCATACCAGGGCTGAGCACGTACACCGCCGCATCCACCACAGCTTCGCCGGTGGTGACTACCGATTATATTGTTACGGCTACTCTGGGCAACTGCTCGGTGAACGATACCATAACGGTGCTTGTAAATCCCGCCCCAATAGCCAATGCAGGCCCCGACCAGGAGATCTGCTTCGGCCAGAGCGCCACCCTGAAGGGTAGCGGCGGCGTACAGTACGAGTGGAACATGCCGGGCAATGCTGCCGGTCCCGCTCCTGTGGTTACGCCGGACAGAACCACGGAATACCTTCTGTACGTGACCGATGCGCTGGGATGCCGTTCATTGCAGGCCGATAGGGTGCGGGTGACGGTTACTCCGCCCATAGTGGTGAGCATTACTCCTGATACGGCAGTAGCCGCCGGCGACCAGTTCCGGCTGAGGGCTTCTTCGCTTGCCGATAACTACCTGTGGACGCCCGCCATCGGGCTGGACGATCCTACTGACCCGAACCCGCTGGTGACCGTCACTTCGGACATCAGCTACAGGGTGGTTGCCAGTACGGATGCAGGGTGCAGGGGTGAGGCCTTGGTAAGGCTGAAGGTGTACAAGGGTCCTGAACTGTACGTGCCCACCGCCTTTACGCCAAACGGCGATGGAAAGAACGACCGTTTCTTCCCCTTCCCCGTAGGCATTATAAAGCTGAACTACTTCAAGGTGTTCAACCGCTGGGGCCAGCAGGTGTACACAAGCAATACGCTGAACGAAGGGTGGGACGGCGCTGAAGAAGGCAAGGCGCAGCCTGCAGGCACTTATGTGTGGATGGCTGAAGGCGTGACCAAGGATAATAAGGTTATTACCCGCAGGGGTACGGTGACGCTGATACGGTAGATGTATTGTAATCTATCTGCTGAATGATACTTCTCTTGGTGTAAGTTTTCTTCTTTGTTTCCATTCTTCTTTTATGGTATGTTTTCCACCTTTTGTCCCGCTGCAGGCGGGATGGAGCCAAAAGATCAAGGCTGCCCCGATGCTCCGCCGGGCAGCCGGGCCCACGCACAACAGCCACGCGCCATGATCGCATCATTCATTATTGAGCAGTCTTTCTCTTCTCGCACTCAGTTCACTTCAGGCTTCTCTCATTCATCCTGCATACAGGGCCTCTGGTGTACCAGTCGTTAGGCGCTGATCCCGCCCATAGGCGGGAGAGGCGCTGGACCAGTCACTCAGTTCGAAGAACGTTCAGCGAAGGAAACCGTGCTGCACCATCTGGGAAGCGGACTTCTGTTCTCCTGATTCCCGAACTGTACACTTAAGTAAAGGCGTAGTTAATATGCGTGATCTTATAATTCCCCGAGGAACTGGTCGTAGGATTTCCCTTCTTTTCTTCCCTTGTGTATTTGGTCTGCTTCGCCAACGGCTTTCAGGATTTTTCCGGCTTGCCTGTTGGCTTTGTATCTTAACATAAGTCGCTGAACAAGATTATTCTTTGCTCTTTTGGGAGAGGTTGCTGAGGAAGACCCGCTTTCAATATGTGCAATAGTTGCTGGCATTCAATATTAAAGCTATGAAGATTTTGCAAGGAGAAAAGCAAGAATCATTCCTTTGCGGGCTTGCAGTACTCACAAAATCCAATCGCGAATTCAATTGCCAGATGAAGCATCCTTTTCAGGCTGCTAGTATGGATTCCTCGCACCTGTGCTTACTATTTTAGATAAAAAGCTGTACAAGCTGCACCAAAAATAATCCGGGGTAGCTGCCAGTATTATTTTTAAGCATTTACTTCCGTATGTAAGTGATTGTAACCGGATGGTAGCAATAAACGTTTAGTCGGGCGTAATCCCGCCCAGGGAGAGGCGCTGGACCAGTCACTCAGACCGAAGAGCGTTCAGCAAAGAAGATCGTGCTTCTCCACCCGGGAAGCGGATGCCTGTCCCCCTAATTCCCAATCTCCAATTCCTCCTGCCTTTACCCTTTGCCTTCCACCTCCAACCTTTTTACCTTTTCCTTTTCAGTACATTTGCCCCGAATAAAAAACTTTTATGGTTGACGTAATTCTTGGCTTACAATGGGGCGACGAGGGAAAGGGAAAGATCGTGGATTATTTTGCCTCGCAATATGACATCGTTGCCCGGTTCCAGGGCGGACCCAACGCAGGCCACACGCTGTATGTAGGGCCCGAAAATAAAAAAATAGTCCTCCACCAGATACCTTCCGGGGTGTTCCACCAGGGAGCGGTAAACCTGATTGGCAACGGCGTGGTGCTGGACCCCGTAACCCTGCGCAGGGAATGCGATACGGTGGCTTCCTTTGGCGTGGACCTCAGGAAAAATCTTTTCATCTCCGAACGCACCCACCTGATACTGCCTACACACAGGGCGCTGGACAAGGCAGCCGAAATGTCCAAAGGAAACGACAAGATCGGCTCCACCCTGAAAGGCATCGGCCCGGCCTATATGGACAAGACCGGCCGCAACGGCCTTCGCGTAGGCGACCTGCTCCAGAAGAATTTCACCACTTCATACATCCGGCTCCGCCTGAAGCACCAGAAACTGCTGGACAACTACAACTTCAACGAGGATATTTCTGCCTGGGAAGAGGAGTTTTTCGATGCGATAGAATTCCTGAAAACGCTTAACATCGTCAACGGCGAATATTTCATCAACGACGGGCTGGCAAAAGGCAAGAAAGTGCTGGCTGAAGGGGCGCAGGGCAGCATGCTGGACATCGACTTCGGCACAGTCCCCTTTGTTACTTCAAGCAACACCATTTCGGCCGGCGTATGCAACGGGCTGGGCGTGGCGCCGCAAAAGATAAGGGAAGTGATTGGCGTGTCGAAGGCTTACTGCACCCGCGTTGGCGGAGGTCCTTTCCCCACCGAGCTGCACGACGAAACCGGCGAGGAGCTGCGCAAGATAGGCAGCGAATTTGGCGCCACCACGGGCAGGCCGCGCCGTTGCGGGTGGATGGACCTGGTGGCCCTTCAGTATGCCTGTATGCTTAACGGCGTAACCCAGGTGGTGATCACCAAGGCCGATGTGCTGGACGCCTTCCCCGAGCTGTCCATATGCACGGGCTACAAG
>DASWNB010000452.1:0-3824 GCA_036399455.1 Flavisolibacter sp.
CCAGAGGAACAACAAGGGCCAGATCCTGATCGACCCCACCAACGGTTTCCCGCTGACCACCGGCAGCACCTTCCTGCTGGCCGGCGACAGGAACCCCGATTTCACGCTGGGAGCCATCAACTCCTTCCGCCTGAAGAACTGGCGGATGAGCATGCTGTGGGACCTGAAAATGGGCGGTGACATTTACAACGGCACCAATCACTATCTCACCCGCGCAGGCAAGAGCCCGCTGACGGAGGACCGCTTCACTGCAAGGGTGGTTCAAGGCGTGCTGAGAGATGGAAAAGAAAACACAGACAACCCTACTCCCAATAACATCGTCATAGTTCCCGCTTACAACGATGCTTACTACACTACCCTTCCCGATGCAGAGTTCATTGAGAAGGACGTAAACTGGCTTCGTCTCCGCGACCTTTCCATCAGCTATACCATGCCCACAACAAGACTGAGGTTCATCCGCGGCCTGAAGAGCCTTAACTTCTTCGCCACGGGCAACGACCTGCTGCTGTTTACCAACTACACAGGTCCTGACCCCTCCGTAAACGGCGTAACTGCCGGCTCACGTGGGGTAGGCGGCTTTGGATTTGATTTCGGAACCCTGGCTACACCCGTCAGCGTCAACTTTGGCCTGAGGGCAGGTTTTTAATTAAAAAAGAAGAAAAAAATTATGAAAAAGACATTCTATAAACTCCTCTCGGCCTACGCAGTCAGCGGCCTTCTGCTCAGCTCCTGCCAGAAGAAGATCGACGAGGCTTACCTGAATCCCAATGCACCGGTAAAGGTTCCCATCGAGGAACTGCTTCCGGGCATCATCGGCAACATGGTGGGCAGCTCCTCCGCGCAGGGCTCCGCCTACGGAACCGGCAACGACGCCCTGTACGTGGGACGCTATGTGCAGTATTGGGCTACCAACACCACGGGCAACCAGTTTGACCAGATGGGCGGCGCTACCAGCGGAAGCGACCTGCTGGGTGCCGTATGGGCCGCACACTACTACGGCATGGGTCAGAACCTCACCCGCATCATCCAGTGGGGTACCGAAGAAAAGAAATGGGATTACGTAGGTGTAGCTCACGCCATCAGGGCCTGGAGCTGGCTGAACCTTACCGATATGCACGGCGAGGTGATCCTGAAAGAAGCCTTCAACACAAGCCAGCGCACTTTCAAATACGACGACCAGGCTGAAGTATATGCTGAAGTAAGAAGCCTCTGCCACCAGGCTATCGATTACCTGAACAGGACCGGCGACGGCGTGAACCAGCAGAACCTGGCCAAAGGCGATGCCTTCTTCTACAACGGCGACGTGAACAAGTGGAAGAAGTTCACTTATGCAGTGCTGGCCCGCAGCTTCAACCATCTTACCAACAAAACGGAGTACAAGCCCGATTCGGTTATTCATTATGCCAACCTGGCCATCAACAGCAACGAGGACAATGCCATGGCAAAATTCGCCAACTCCGGCATTACCGGCACCATGAACTGGTTTGGTCCCTCAAGAGCTAATGCCGGCACGCTGCGCCAGACGGCCTACATCGCCAACCTGATGAGCGGCACCAACAGCCGCTTCTCCGGGGTAAACGATCCCAGGGCCTGGTACATCATCCGCGAGAACACCAACGGCACCTTTAAGGGCATCCGTCCCAACAAAGGCACCGACGGACTGGCCGCAGCCGACCAGCCTCAGAACTTCTGGGGCGGAGCATTCGGCACCACCACGGCACCCAACGACAACAATGCCCGCTTTATCTTCAAGAACGGCGCTCCCTACCCCATCATTACGGCCAGCGAGGTGCAGTTCATGAAGGCGGAAGCCCACTACCGCAAAGGTGAAAAAGATGCGGCCCGCACGGCCTACATCAACGGCATCAGCCTCCATTTCGACCTGCTGACCAGCACGTACAATACATCGGTGCCCGCCTCCCGCCAGATAACACCGGCCATGAAAGCCGCCTACCTGGCCGATCCCACTGTGGTTCCCGCGGCAGCCAACCTCACCCTGTCGCACATCATGCTGCAGAAGTACATTGCCCTGTACGGCTACGGCGCTCTTGAAACATGGGTGGACATGAGAAGGTATCATTACATCGATGCCGAGCCTAACGTGGCCGGCCAGGTGTACGCCGATTTCACGCTTCCTACCGGCAGCGACCTGTTTGTAGATAACCAGAACAAAGTGGTGTACAGGGCCCGTCCCAGGTACAATTCGGAGTACATCTACAACATCCCCGAGCTGGAAAGGATCGGCGCCAGGGCGCTGGATTATCACACCAAGGAACAATGGTTCTCTCAACAGTAAATAACCTCAAAACGAACGCAATGCGAATTAATAAAATCTTCATAGCGAGCCTGCTTTCCGGGGCCTGTTTCCTGGCCTCCTGCGACAAAGAGGAAGAAAGAGAGATCCCCGAGCAGATGAACATGAGCACCAAGGCGATTGTAAAGGTGTATAACGCAACCCTTGGCAGCACCAGGAACAATATCTTTATTGACAACGTTCCCATTACCGGCACATCCGGCGTTTATGGGTATGGCGCCGCCTTCCCCAACACCGTGTACGGCTTTGCCGTTGAACCCGGTACCCGCACCGTGCTGATAAAGGATACGGCTGCCACCACCACGCAAACGCCCGTGACCTTCACCGGCACTTTCGAGGCAGGCAAGGTATACACCATTTTCACTTATGATACGCTGAACAAGGCCAAGGCCAAAATGGTGGAAACTTCCATCGTTGTTCCCGCAGATACATCCGTCAGGGTTCGCTTCGCCCATTTCGCACACCTCCATAGCGGGCCTACCCCCAACGTGGATGTGTTCTCGAAAAGGAGAAATATGAACATCTTTTCCAACGTGCCTTTCACCGGTGTGACCGATTACATCTCCTACCCGCAGATGATCGATACCCTCTTTGTAATGGCTGCAGGCACCACTACTCCAATACTGGATACGCTTGTGACTTTCAACCCCACGCAAAAGAGGAATTATACGCTGGTGTTCCGCGGCCGCTACCTGGTGAACAACCACGCCACGCTGTCCCGCACCCTGAGCACTCTTGCTGATTATTAATTACCGTTATTTCTCATAAACGAACCGCTTCCTTCGGGAGGCGGTTTTTTGTTTTAGGAAGAGAAGCTGTTGGCTGATAGCTGATAGCTGTTGGCTGATAGCTGTTGGCTGATAGCTGATAGCTGATAGCTGTTGGCTTGTTAACGTTCGGCCAATGGACAGCATGTTACTCAAAAAGATCATGGCTTTAACCGTCAAGACACCAGGGCACGAGAAAAGGTAAAAGGCAGAAGGTTACGGCTAAGGGCTCTTCGTTTAGCCAAAGACTCACAGCTCATAACTCTTCAGCCTTGCGTCTTCGCGTCCTGGCGGTTAATCCCAATCTCTTTTAAAAAGATGCAGTCCGAAGGCCGAACGTGAACAAGCCAACAGCTAACAGCTATCAGCCAACAGCTTCTTGAACCTACCCAAAGAATAAATAACAAAGCAGGATGGAAGTAATGATACCCACCAGGTCGGCGAGGAGCATGGCGCCTACGGAGTACTTGGTGTTTTTGATGTTCACCGCGCCGAAGTAAACGGCAATGACGTAAAAGGTGGTATCGGAAGAACCCTGGAGCACGCAGGCCAGGCGGCCGGCAAAGGAATCCGCCCCAAAGGTTTTCATGGTGTCGATCATCATCCCGCGGGCGCCGCTGCCGCTCAGCGGCTTGATAAGCGCCGTAGGAAGGCCGTCCACGAAACGGGTATCGGTGCCCAGCGCGGCAAAAAGCATTTTCATGCCGTTGATGATCACATCAAAGGTGCCGCTGGTGCGCAAC
>DASWNB010000453.1:0-4166 GCA_036399455.1 Flavisolibacter sp.
CGTGGAATAGACATTACCCAACAGGGTAGAGATGTTGGGCTTGAAAAAGCCGTTGCCCACGATCACCAGCAGCATGGCCAGGTACACCGCCGTAATGTGGTGGATGAACATGATGCTGTACCCTATGCCCATCAGTATACCGCCGATGATGATGGACCTGCGGTAGCCTATGTAGCGGTCGGCCAGCAGGCCGCCCAGGAAGGGAGTGAGGAATACAAGGGCGATAAAGGTCCCGTACAGGTCGGCGGATTCGGCTTCGGTCATGGCAAAGCCTGCCTCCACGTCTTTCAGGTAAAGCGTAAAGATGCCCACCATCAGGTAATAGCCGAAGCGTTCCCACATTTCGGAAAAGAAAAGAAAGGGCAGCGCCCCGGGATGTTTTTTCCACATAGCTGAATCGTTAGATGAAATAAGGGTGACATTCCTGCCACCCTCTATAATAAAGATTTGAAGATTATCTTACTCCGTGCATCATACGCTTGAGTATGGGCGTGAGCGCATACAGCACCACGGCAGCGGCGCCGCAAAGGACCACGAACACCATGAAGAACTCAAAGAGGTCGGTGATCCTGAAACCGGCAAATTGCGGATAGCCCACGGTAACTATCTTTTCGTTCCGGATGGTTTCCAACTGCGCAGGGGATAATGTAGTATCCTTTGCCTCCATGATCGCATCAAAATCGAGGTTGTGCTCACGGGCTTTTGAATGGTCGATGGTAGCGGAGGGAAGCTTGAGCCTGGCTATGGTGAACAGTTCCTGTCCTGTAGCCTCTTTCTGGCCTTCAAGGATAGCTTTCAGGTCGATATTTTCTTTTTGCGCTGCCACGTATTTATCGGTAGTGGGCGGCAGCAGGGCGCCCAGGGTGCCTGCGAGCGCATACCCGGAAGCATTGGACAGGAACCATACTCCCATGAGCAGTGAAGCAAACCTTCTTGGCGCCAGTTTGGCCACCAGTGAAAGGCCGATGGGGGAAAGGAACAGCTCACCCCAGGTATGCAGCAGGTAAAGAAGTATGAGCCAGATCACACCGATCTTGCCGGCGGTGCCCAGGTCCTTCACCTGCATGGCTATAAGCAAATAGCCAAGCGCTATCAATGCCAGGCCCATGGCCTGCTTGGCCGGGGAGATAGGCTCCAGCCTCCTCTTGTTCAGCCATATCCACAATGCACTGAAGGGAAGGGCAAATATGATTACGAAAAACCCGTTGAAGTTCTGCACCATGCTGGGAGGCATGGTCCAGCCCAGGATGCGGGTATCCGTCTGGTTGTCCGCAATGAATGTAAGGGATGAACCGGCCTGCTCGAAGGCCGCCCAGAAGAAGATTACGAAGAAGGCCACGATGTAAAGCACCCATATCCTTTGGGTCTCCACCTTCGTGAGAGATTTATCGGTGAGGATCAAACCCGCCAGGGTTAGACCGCTTGCATAAATAAAGGAATAGATGACATTCTGCCCTCCTATAAAATAGAAGAAGGCGATCAGCAGAATGCAGGCAATGATAGACCCGATAACAGCCTTCTGGCCGAACTTCGCCTGGGACGCTTCATCATCATCATGAACCATGTTTTTATCCGGCCTTCCGCCGATTCCCCTTCCCTCGGGACTTACCACGTATTTGTTCTTGAGGAACATGAAGATGACCACGCCAAGCAGCATGGCAACGCCGGCGGCAAAGAATCCCCACTTGAACGCGCTGAGGTCCCTCACCGATGTCTCAACGCCATTCACCACGGTAGTGGTCTCCACATCACCCAGCAGCGGGCAGATGGTCTGCCCCAGCAGCGCACCCACATTTATACCCATGTAGAAAATGGTGAAGGCCGAATCAAGCTTGTTCTTTTGCTGCTTCGGGTAAAGCTGTCCCACCATGGAGGAGATGTTCGGCTTGAAAAAACCATTACCCAGAATGATCACGCCAAGGGCAATCCAGAGCATGGTCTTTGCCAGGTCGAGGTTGGAGGCGAAAACGCTGGCGCTTATAAAAAGAAGGAACTGTCCAATCGCCATAGTAAGGCCGCCGAGCTGGATACAGGTACGGTTACCAAGATATTTATCCGATATATAACCGCCCAGCATGGGAGTGAGATAGCACAAGCCCAGGAAGCCGCCGTAAATGATGGAAGATTCTTTTTCTCCAAGCATAAGCGCCTTGGCCATGAACAGGGTCAGGATGGCACGCATGCCGTAAAAGTTGAAGCGTTCCCACATTTCTGTGGCAAACAGCACGCCCAGTCCTTTAGGATGTCCTTTCTGTGCACCGGAAGATTGGAGGATTGCCTCATCGCCAGCAGTTACATTAGCCATAAATAGATTAATTGGTTAAGTAATATTGTTCGTATGTGTATCTGGTTTATGCACCAAAATACGGTAATTTATTTTTTAGTTGACATAACCATTTATCTTTAATAATCTTCCCGATATTCGCATAGCACACTACAACCCATGAATATACTTTTACTGGGCTCCGGCGGTCGCGAACATGCGCTGGCCTGGAAACTATCGCAGAGCCCCCAGTGTTCCAAACTCCTGATTGCTCCCGGCAACGCCGGCACCTCACAACATGGGAAGAACATGCCATTTACCGTAACCGATTTTCCTGCCATCCGCAACTGCTGCCTGCAGGAACAGATCGGGCTGGTGATCGTTGGCCCGGAAGAGCCCCTGGTAAAAGGTATCGTTGACTTTCTGCGTGCAGAGCCCGCCCTGAAGAACCTGCCTATCATTGGCCCTTCCAAGGAAGCCGCCCAACTGGAAGGCAGCAAGGCCTTTGCCAAAGCTTTCATGCAAAGGCATGGGATCCCGACCGCCGCCTACCGCGAGTTCACCGCGGAAAATTTTGAAGAAGGCATCGAATACCTAAAGAACCATCCCCTCCCCATCGTGCTCAAGGCCGACGGACTGGCCGCGGGTAAAGGCGTTATCATCTGCCAGCACCATGTTGAAGCCGTGGCCGAATTTGAGCTTATGATACAGCGCTCCAAATTTGGCGAGGCCGGTAAAAGAGTTGTAGTGGAAGAATTCCTTGACGGCATCGAGCTTTCTGTTTTCGTGCTTACCGATGGAAAGAACTACGCCTTGCTCCCCGAGGCAAAGGATTATAAAAGAGCGGGCGAAGGCGATAAGGGATTGAACACCGGCGGCATGGGCGCCATCTCCCCCGTTCCCTTTACCGACGAAGCATTCCTCCAGAAAATAAGAACAAACATTATAGAGCCTACCATCCAGGGACTGAGCAAGGATAAACTGGATTACAAGGGCTTTCTCTTCTTCGGCCTCATGCAGGTGGGCGATGAGCCCTCCGTTATCGAATACAACTGCCGCATGGGCGACCCCGAAACCGAGGTGGTGCTTCCCCGCATCAAGAACGACCTGGTTTCGCTGCTCACCGCAACCACCGAAGGCAGGCTGGACACCATACAGGTAGAAACCGACAGCCGCTACGCCACCGCTATCGTTGCCGTCAGCGGCGGCTATCCCAACGACTATCAAACCGGCTACGAGATCACCGGCCTCGACACGCCCGCCGATGACGTGCTGATCTTCCATGCAGGCACCAAGCATTCCGGCGATACCGTAGTCACCAATGGAGGCCGCGTAATCTGCGCCACCGCCCTCGCCCCCACCGTTGAGCAAGCCCTTGCCAACAGCCTCACCCGTCTTGAAGAGATCGGGTTCACGGATATGTATTACCGCAGGGATATCGGGTATGAGTTCCTGTGACGTGAATCGTGAATCGTCAATCATGAATAAACCACAAAGACGCGGGACACGAAGTTTCACCAAGAGCTTTGTGCATTCTTTGCGTCTTAGTGCCTTTGTGGTTCATTCACGATTGACGATTCACGATTGCCGATTCCTATCTTCGCAGCATGGCCGACGTTCATTACCACGATTATTTGCAACTGGACAAGATCCTGGGCGCACAGGAGCCGGAGAGCGCCAAGACAGAATTGTCAGCACACGACGAGATGCTGTTCATCATCATACACCAGGCTTACGAGCTTTGGTTCAAGCAACTGCACCACGAAGCCGATTCGCTGCTGGATATCATGCGCAAGCCTTCGCTCAACGACAATTCGCCCGAACTCCAGGTGGTGGTGCACCGCATGAACCGCATGGCTGTTATCCTTCGCGTGCTCATCCACCAGATAGATATACTGGAAAC
>DASWNB010000454.1:0-4740 GCA_036399455.1 Flavisolibacter sp.
ATAAAAATCTTTCACGGATACGTTTCCAGTTGAGGTACAATCCGCGCCTTGCTCCAACTTACGCGCAGGCGGGCACGCAGTTCCTGCCGACCAATGTGAACGTGTTCGAACGGGACAATTTCGAGCTGTTCACCTCGGAGCTGAGCCTGTACGATACGGTGCTGGTGAGCTACAGCGTAGGCGCCCAGCCTTCGGGAAAAGCAGTATCGCCGGTGTTCAATTTCCTGCATCCTTCCATTCCCACGCACGATTCGGTTTCGGTACGCATCAGGCCAACCGTAAGCATTCCGGAGGATAAACGTGATAAACTCGTGATCCGGAGCATATCGGGCAGCCGCACGGTGGTGGAGAAGGCGAGTTGGCAGAGCGGATGGCTTCATGCCAAATTCCGGCAGTTCGGCTCGTACCAGGCTTTTATTGACGATTCGCCTCCTACAGTGAATGCTCCCGGCAGCGGCGACACCATCAACCTCACCAAATCCACCCGGCTGGTTTTCACCCCCCGCGATGATTTCAATACTATCAAAAGCTTTCGTGCCGAAGCCGGCGGCCAATGGCTGCTCTTCACCAACGACAAAGGCCGCACCTGGATATACAGTTTCGACAACAAATTTCCTTCAGGCGTGAGTACGCTGAAGCTTGTTATCGAGGACGAAGCAGGAAACGTGATGGAAAAAACATGGTGGGTGAGAAGATAGAGGGGTTTCGGGTTTCTTGTTTGTGGTTTCTGGTTCTTCAGGTGCAGTCACTCCGTTTTCTTTGGGAAGCCTCCGCGCCTTAGCGCCTTCGTGGTTAACTTTGCCTGATAGGCGGACAACCAGAAACAAGAAACTATAAACCAGAAACCCTACATGGCTACACATTTACAGGCCGGAGACAAAGCCCCGGTATTTACGGGAGTGGACCAGGACGGCAACAAGGTATCGCTGGCTGATTTCAAGGGGCAGAAAGTAGTGGTGTATTTCTATCCCGAAGATGATACTCCCACCTGCACCATCCAGGCCTGCAACCTCAGGGACAATTACGGGCTGCTCAAAAACAACGGCTTCAAGGTAATCGGCGTTAGTCCCGATGATGTAAAGAGCCACCAGAAGTTCAGGGAAAAATTCAATCTGCCCTTCACTCTTATAGCTGACCCTCAGCACAAGATCATAGAAAAGTACGGCGTATGGGGCGAAAAGAACCTCTACGGCCGCAATTACATGGGACTCCACCGGACCACCTTCGTGATTGATGAAAAAGGCATCATTGAAAAGATCTACCTCAGGCCGAAGAATAAGGCTCATGCGGAGGAGATCGTTGCCAATAGTAAGGGAACTGCAAGTCGTAAGTCCTAAGTCAGAAGCCCCAAGCCTGTGCAGGAGGAACTTGGAATTGGGAATTGGGCTTCTTTGTGAAAGCTATCGGTTATCGGTTGTCGGTTATCCGCTAACGGCTTGGCGGAAGTAGTGGCGAAGCGATCAACGGAGGATAGTTTGAGGGAAGATGCGAGTTGTGAGCTGGTAGCTTTGAGTTTTGTTCGCGTCCAGCCTATTGACCTCAAGTTTATTGAAATTGCTAGGAGATAACCGTCAGGACGCCAAGGCGCAAAGTAAACATGAAAAACTTCATATTGATATCATTTCCTTGCGCCCTCGCGTCCTGGCGGTTAATCAAGAAATCCTTTTAAGAAACGGATGCCGATAGGCTGCACGTGCACCAAAACTCACGCTCGCAGCTAACCACTCGCTACTCCTCAAATATCCACTCCACCTCCCCTACATCAAACTGCTCTTCAATGGAATGACGGACCACCAATTGGCCTGTGAGTGTGACTCCGGTGAGAAGGGCTTCGAAGACACGGTTTTCCTTTTTAAGGCGGATGGGCTCGTTGAGCTTGTAAAGAAGGGAATGATAGGCGGCGGTGAGTTCGGGCTGGTCTTTTTCCAGGAGGTCCCAGGCCTGCTGGAGGTCGGAGCAGAGCTCATGGGCCAGGATCACGGAGGAGAAATTGCGGCCGGTGATCTGCTTCAGGGAAACGGCGCGGTTATTCAGCTCGCCGAAGTCGTCCTGGTTGATATTCAATCCTATTCCTGCTACGGCAAAGCGCCAGGAACTGCCCTGGAGTATATTCTCGATGAGGATGCCCCCTGCCTTTCTGTCACGCCAGTAAATATCGTTTGGCCACTTGATACGGGTATCTTCCCCGGCGTAGCGGGTAAAGAAGCGGCAGGCGCCCAGGGCTACGGCCATGCTCAGGCTGAACATGCGGGAAGTGGTGAGCTGCACGGGTTCCAGCACCAGGCTCAGGGCTATGTTGCCGCCGCCCGTCACCCACTCTTTTGTACGCTGTCCGCGGCCCCTTGTTTGCCTGTGGGCAAACACTGCCGTACCGTGCCGTGCCATACCTTCATGCGCCAGGGTGGTGGCATAGTTGTTGGTGCTGTCAACCGTAGGCAGTTCTATGAAAGGGGTCCCTATTTTATGCTTCAATGACAATTAATTGATAAATTTGAAAGCAAAGAAAAAGAACTCCGTCAATTGTTACTACTTTGCATAGCTGCACCAATAATTAAACCATATAAAACAGCAATTGTATTTGGAACCATTAGAAGTATTGGCAAATCGTAAGAAAGGCACTGCCCGGTTAAACAGGAATTCTAAAATCTACAAAACCATTATTCGGGCAATACAGGGTAAGAAGGGTGAGAACATAATATCGCTCGACCTCAGGAAAATACCCGAAGCTGTTGCCGATTTTTTCATCATTTGCGAAGCGAATAACCAGCCCCAGATCAGGGCAATCTCCGAGGCCGTAGAAGATTCCGTCAAAAAGAACTGCGGCGAATCCCCTTATCATCACGAAGGAAAGCAGAACTTGCAGTGGGTCCTGATCGATTACGTGAACATCGTTGTTCACATAATGGTGCCGGAAAGCCGTAAGTTTTACAAGCTCGAAGAGATGTGGAGCGACGCGGCGATGGAAGAGCACAACGATTAAGCCCTGCTTTAAATTACCCAAGGCACAGAATTTATCAGGGATAAATTTTACCTTACTTGCACCATTCACAATCATTAAGCAATGTCACAAGATCCATATAAGAACGATAATAAAAAACTGCCCAAGTTCTCCCCCCGCTCATCAGGTGGCGGAGGAGGAGACGAGAACGCGCCCCGGAAAGGGCCGCGGTTCAGCATTTACTGGGTGTACGCCATCATCTTCGCGGTACTGATCGGTTTCCAGCTTTTCGGACCTTTCACCAGCAATACCGCCCAGATAAACCAGAATACTTTCGAGCAAATGCTTCGTAACGGCGACGTTGAAAAGTACACCGTCGTTTACAACCGCAACCTCGTCAGGGTGACCCTCAAGAAAGACGCGGCAACCAAGTACCCGGAGCTCAAGAACGCAGGCAAGGAAGGCCCCCACGCCTCCTTCTCTATAGCGTCCGTAGAATCCTTCACCGACGATATGCGTGCACTCGAAGCATCCAACCCGGTCATAGCAGCGGTTCCCAGCGAGGCAAAGCCGGAAACGAATTTCTGGAGCCCCATCCTGCAAACCATACTCCCCATCCTCATCTTCATCGGCCTTTGGATACTGCTGATGCGTAAGATGGGCGGCGGCGCAGGCGCAGGCGGCGGTCCCGGCGGCATCTTCAACATCGGTAAATCCAAGGCCACCCTGTTCGACAAAGGCACCCGCGTGAACATCACCTTTGCCGATGTGGCAGGCCTGGACGAAGCCAAGGTGGAAGTGATGGAAATAGTTGACTTTTTAAAGAATCCCAAGAAATATACTTCGCTGGGCGGCAAGATACCCAAGGGCGCCCTCCTGGTAGGACCTCCCGGTACGGGTAAGACCCTGCTGGCCAAGGCCATGGCAGGTGAAGCCCAGGTTCCTTTCTTCAGCCTCAGCGGCAGCGACTTCGTGGAAATGTTCGTAGGTGTGGGCGCCAGCCGCGTCCGCGACCTGTTCAAGCAGGCAAGGGAAAAAGCGCCCTGTATCATCTTCATCGATGAGATAGACGCCATAGGCCGTGCCCGCGGAAAGAACATGATGATGAGCAACGACGAAAGGGAAAGCACCCTGAACCAGCTTCTTGTTGAAATGGACGGCTTCGGCACCGATACCGGCATCATCGTACTGGCGGCCACCAACCGCCCCGACGTGCTGGACACCGCCCTGCTGCGCCCCGGCCGTTTCGACAGGCAGATCTCCATAGACAAGCCCGATGTAAAGGGACGCGAGGCCATCTTCAAGGTGCACCTGAAGCCCATCAAGGTTTCCGAGAAAGTGGACATTTACAAGCTGGCCGAGCAGACCCCCGGTTTTGCCGGAGCAGATATAGCCAACGTATGCAACGAAGCCGCCCTGATTGCAGCCCGTAAAGGAAAACTCGCCGTAGACATGAGCGACTTCCAGGATGCAGTGGACAGGGTGATCGGAGGCCTGGAGAAAAAGAACAAGATCATCTCCCCCGAGGAAAAACGCATCATTGCCTACCACGAGGCCGGCCACGCCATTTGCGGCTGGTACCTTGAGCATGCCTACCCGCTGCTGAAGGTGACCATCGTGCCCCGCGGCACTGCTGCACTCGGCTATGCCCAGTACACTCCCCGTGAGCAATACCTTTACAATACCGACCAGTTGAACGACCAGATCTGCATGACGCTCGGCGGGCGTGCTTCCGAAGAGATCTTCTTTGGCAAAATATCCACCGGCGCCCAGAACGACCTGCAGCAGATCACCCGCATAGC
>DASWNB010000455.1:0-10347 GCA_036399455.1 Flavisolibacter sp.
TCTGGGCCACGTTTACCACGTTGCTGCCTTCCAGCGGCTGGAATTCGTTGTCAGCATGCCAGCTTCCATATTGCTCATTTGCCATAGTGATGTTTTTTCAATGATGATTAATAATTTTTGTGCCCTAAGGCAGAAGCACAGATGCAAAAAGCATGCACAGGCCGTTGAGTGACAGCACCATAAAAAAAGCCTGCTTTTCCGCCGGGAAAAACAGGCTGTCTTTTTATTATCTATTCAGGTTGAGTAGGATTTTACCCACTGCTAAACGAGGGCGCCGGCATTCTGCCTGTCCCTGCTCTCCACCCGTCCCGGGTACACCTCCAATGCCTTTTGCAGGCAGTCCATCGCCTCACCCAGGTCTCTCAGGTTCAGCACATAGGCCAGCCGCACCTCGTTTTTCCCCAGGCCCGGTGTTCCATAGAACCCCGTAGCGGGCGCCAGCATAACCGTTTTGTTGTTGTGCGAGAACTCTTCCAGCAGCCACTGGCAGAACCGGTCCGCATCGTCGATCGGCAGGCGGGCCATGGCGTAAAAAGCTCCGCCGGGGTTGGGACAGAACACTCCGGGCATGGCATTCAGCCTTTGCACCAGCAGGTCGCGACGGGCCTGGTACTCGGCCCTGGGCTCGTCGAAGTAGGAGGGGGGAAGGTCAACGGCTGCCTCGGCCAGTATCTGGGCCAGGCCGGGAGGACTCAGCCTTGCCTGGGCAAATTTCATGGCCACATCATACACCGCCTTGTTCCTGGTCACAAACGCACCGATCCTTGCACCGCAGGCGCTGTATCTTTTTGAGATCGTGTCCATCAGTATAACATTATCATCCATACCCTCCAGGTGCATGGCGCTTACATAAGCGCCGTCGTAGCAGAACTCGCGGTAGGCCTCATCGGAAAAAAGATAAAGGCTGTGCTTCAGGCAGATGGACTTCAGGTCTTCCATCTCCTGCTTGCTGTAGAGGTAACCGGTAGGATTGTTAGGACTGCATACAACAATAGCCTTTGTATTCGGCGTGATCACTTTCTCGAACTCGTTAATCGGCGGAAGGGCGAAGCCGTTTTCTATGTGCGATGTTATAGGCACCACACGTACGCCTGCGGACACGGCAAAGCCGTTGTAGTTGGCATAAAAGGGCTCGGGAACGATCACCTCATCACCGGGGTTGAGGCAGGAAAAGAAGCCGAACATAATAGCTTCCGAGCCCCCGGTAGTGATGATGATCTGGTCGTGGCTGATGGAAATGCCTACGCTCCTGTAGTACTGCACCAGCTTGCGGCGATAGCTTTCATTGCCTGCGCTGTGGCTGTATTCCAGCACGGTAATATCGGCGCGGCGGACCGCTTCCAGTACGGAAGGCGGAGTTTCAATATCCGGTTGTCCTATGTTCAGGTGAAACACCCTGGTTCCTCTTTTCTTCGCTGCCTCGGCATAGGGCACCAGCTTGCGGATAGGAGAGGGCGGCATAAGCTGCCCGCGTTGACTGAGTTGTAACATGGTGCAAAGGTAGGAGGAAAGGCGAAAGGCTGTTTGGGGTTTGAGGTTTGAAGTTTGAGGTTTGAGGTTTGAGGTCCGTTAGGTGCGGTCAGTCATTACTGAGCATCCTTGAGAATTGAGAATTGATCGTTGAATATTGAATATTTTCTACCCTAAAACACCCGCACGTCCTGTAATGATTGCCTGCGCCTAACGGACCTCAAACTTCAAACCTCAAACTTCAAACATCTCAAAAGAAGAAATCCCGCCGGAAGGGCGGGATTTCTTTTTAAGGAAAGTATCTTCTAGTGAGTGCCTTTAGCAGCAGGCTTGGATTTTTTCTGATCCTTCTGCCACTTCTTGTACTCGTCGGACTTGGTGTAGGCATCGTAAGCGGCGGCATCTACTACTTCACCGGTGATGCGGACAACCTTCTGCTCGGGAATACCGGCGAACTTGATGTACACTTCCTTGGTGAAGGGCCCCATGTTGGCGGCGTTATAACCCACTTTCAGCTTCGTTGCGCCGTTGGGAGCAACGGGCTCCTTGGTAAACTCGGGAGTGGTGCAGCCGCAACCTGCAGTAGCGCTTTCAATCACCAGGGGCTTGTCGCCGATGTTGGTGATCTCGAACATAGTGGTTACGGGAGTGCCCATCTTGATTTTGCCGAAGTTGTAGTTCTCGGGCATTTTTGCTACCTGGTCGGGTTTCTGCTGGGCGGAGGCGGAAAGGCCTAAAACAAAGGCGGAGGCGAGGAATAACAGTTTTTTCATTTCTATAGAATTTGTTGTTTTAAAAATTGAACGGATGCGTTGGCGGGAGCAGCTCCTGTGGGCGCCTTCCATACAAATCCCTTTATCTTGATTTGTTTGTGAACGTTTCCGTTGTATGTCACCGTAATAAATTTGTCAAAGGCTCCGTCGGCTGCGGCATTATAGCCCACTTTTATATAGGCTGTGGCCCCGGGCTCTACGGCTTCGCGGCTCCATTCAGGAGTGGTGCAGCCGCAAGTGGCAGCCACGTTTTCGATCTTGATGGCCGTAATTCCTTCGTTCTTTACCGCGAATTTGTAGTAAACAGGTTTCCCCTGGGGGATCTTTCCAAAGTCGTGCTCTGTTTCAGGGAAGATCAGCGGTTCCGCAACGGGCTGGCTAACAGTGTTTTGTGCTTTCAGGCTGCCCACAAAGGCTACCAGGAAAACAAGGGTAAGTATTTTCTTCATGCAAATGGTTTTGCCTACCTCCAAAAATAAGGCAATCCTCCCGGAAACCATAGCCCTATCGGTAATTTAGGTTTTTTTAACGGTGGAGGTAAAAGGTAGAAGGTGAAAGGCGGAGGGTAAGAAGGAATTTGGATTAGGAATTGGTGGTGCAAAGAGGCCGGAAAGAAGAAGAGCGGCTCCCCTAATTCCCAATTCCAAATTCCCACCCTACGCCTTTTACCTTCTACCTTTCACCCTACTCCATTATTTTTGCCGCATGGAAAATACATTCGGGGCACAGGAGCATTCATTGGACAATTTATCCTTCGACCATTTCCGCACGGAGGTACTGAACGATTACCGCTGGGTATCCATCAGCCGCGAGGCCAGCCTGCTCGGACGCAGGGAAGTGCTGGGCGGCAAGGCCAAGTTCGGCATCTTTGGCGACGGTAAGGAAGTGGCGCAGGTGGCTATGGCCAAGTTTTTCCAGCCGGGTGATTTCCGCGCCGGTTATTACCGCGACCAGACCTTTATGCTGGCCGCCGAGCTGGCCACCGTCGAGCAGATGTTCGCCCAGCTTTATGCCGACCCCGACCCCGAACGTGAACCTTTCAGCGCCGGGCGCCAGATGAACTCCCACTTCGCCACACGCTGGGTAAGCGAGGACGGCGAATGGCTGGACCTGGTAAACCATAAGAACGTCTCCTCCGATATAGCTCCCACCGCCGGGCAGATGCCCCGCGGCCTCGGGCTGGCCTATGCCTCAAAAGCTTTCCGTAACATAAAAGAGCTGGCGGAATTCACCCACCTGTCCAACAACGGCAACGAGGTTTGCTTCTGCACCATCGGCGATGCCTCCACCTCCGAAGGCCACTTCTGGGAAGCCATCAACGCCGCCGGCGTGCTCCAGGTTCCCCTAGCCGTATTCGTGTGGGACGATGGCTATGGCATTTCCGTTCCCCGTAAGTACCAGACCACCAAAGGCTCCGTTTCCGAAGCCCTCAGGGGTATGCAAAAGGAAGACGGCACCAACGGCTACCATATTTATAAGGTAAAAGGATGGGATTATGCAGGAATGTGCGAAGCCTTCGAGGAAGGTATCCGCCTGGCCCGCGAAACGCATACGCCCGTTCTTTTCCATGTTGAAGAGATCACCCAGCCCCAGGGCCACTCCACCTCCGGCAGCCACGAGCGCTATAAAAGTCCCGAAAGGCTGCAATGGGAAAAGGAGTGGGACGGCATGGCCAAGATGCGTGAATGGATCATGGCCAATGCTCTTGCCACCGCCGAAGAGCTGGACGCGATAGAACAGGAAGCAAGGGAAGACGTGCGCCGCCAGAAGTCCGCCGCCTGGGAAGCCTACCTCCGCCCGATAAAGAAGCAGGTGGAAAGAGCCGTTGACCTTATCAACGACCTGTCCTCCAAACTGCCGGCCCACCAGGAAGCCCTGGGCGGACTGTCACGCGAGCTTTCCTCCATCCGCGAACCGTTGCGCCGCGACGTAATGCGCATCATCGGCGCCGTCCTCGACCTGGCAGGACGCACCGATCATTCCTATTGGCTGAATGATTTTTACCAGGACCTCAAAAAGGAAAACACATCTCTTTACAATACCCACCTGTACAACGAAGGGGAGAAGAGCGCCCTCAAAGTGCCCGAAGTAAGCGCCGATTACGGCGGCGAAGCCACCACGGTGAACGGCTTTGAAGTGCTGAACAATTATTTCGATAAGCTTTTCGCCTCCAATCCCAAAGTGCTGGCCTTTGGCGAGGACCTGGGTTATATAGGCGACGTGAACCAGGGCTTTTCCGGCCTTCAGGGCAAATACGGCGAGGAAAGAATTTTTGATACGGGTATCCGCGAACTGACCATCATGGGGCAGGGCATAGGCCTGGCCATGCGCGGCCTTCGTCCCATAGCCGAGATACAGTACCTCGATTACCTTCTCTATGGTCTTCAGCCCCTGAGCGATGACGTTTCCACCCTGCACTACCGCACACGCGGACAGCAAAGCTGCCCCCTTATCGTGCGTACCCGCGGCCACCGCCTTGAAGGCATCTGGCACAGCGGCTCGCCCATGGGCATGGTCATCAACTCGCTCCGCGGCATGCACATTTGCGTTCCCCGCAACATGACGCAGGCAGTAGGGATGTATAATACCCTGCTGCGCGGCAACGACCCCGGACTGGTGGTGGAGCCCCTCAATGGCTACCGCCTCAAGGAAAAGCTGCCTCAAAACCTTCTCGACTTTACCGTTCCCCTCGGTATGCCCGAAATAGTAAAGGAAGGGGATGACGTGACCATAGTTACCTACGGATCCACCCTGCGCATCGTGCTGGACGCCACCCAAATCCTTGAAAAGCAGGGCATCAGTTGCGAGGTGGTTGACGTGCAAACCCTTCTTCCTTTCGACCGGGAACACAGGATACTGGAGTCACTCAAAAAAACCAACCGCATTGTTTTCGTAGATGAGGATGTTCCCGGCGGCACCACGGCCTATATGTTCACCAAGGTAATGGAAGAGCAGGGCGGCTACCGCTGGCTCGACGTGGCTCCCCGCACCATATCGGCCAAAGCCCACCGCCCGCCCTACGGCAGCGACGGCGACTACTTCAGCAAACCAAATGCTGAAGAGATCAGCGAAGTAGTTAGGAAGATGATGGAAGAGTAGCTGAGGGAAAGCTATTAGCTGATAGCTCTTGGCTTTTAGCACCGCACGAACCGCAAAGGAGAACCTGCGCAAACAATTAATAGAGGTACAAGGTCTCTGGGTTGAACGTTCACAAGCCAATAGCTAACAGCTATCGGCTAACAGCTTCTTCCCACGCCCCGGCTTACGGCTTTCACCTAATTCCCTTTGCATCTTCCCCCAAAAACCCATATATTGCCCTGCTCCTAAAACTAACTGCTTCATGATATACAGATCCGGTGCAAGGCTTGCCTTTGCCTTATTGGGCTTTTTGCCCCTGGCAGCCTCCCCTCAGAACAATCTTACAGCCTCGTCGGCCAGCTATACGGAAAAGATACCCGACTGGAAAAAGCTTTTTCCAAAGGAAGACGCCGTAGCCTCCACGCACAAACAGACAGTAGACTTTTTTCTGAACACCAATCCGAAGCCCGGCGAAGGCAGGGTAAAAGCTTCCGTGCAGAACGAAGTGACACTGGTGCCGCTCAAGGATTATATCAAATACGAAGACGGGATTTTTTATTATGACGAGGTAAGCATCGACAACCTGAAAGTGCTTAACAGCGAGGGTAAGGATGTGAAGGCCGAAAAGCTTTGCGGCGCCTACCAGGAAGAAAGCATCTTTCACAGCGATTCACGCCTATGCGTGCTCCGCTTCCAGATGGCCGATAAAGGCAAAGCCTTCAAGGTGGCTTACCAGAGCAACTACCGCGATGTAAAATACCTCACCTCCTTTTACTTCCACGACCACATTCCTTCCGCGGAGCGCATCGTGCAGTTCAATATTCCTTCCTGGATGGAGCTGGACCTCCGCGAGTTCAACTTCGCCGGTTACAGCATGGAAAAATCTTCCGTGAAGGAAGGCGATATTACAAAAGTGACCTTCCGCCTTAAGGATGTACCGGCCTATACTTCCGAGCCGCATTCTCCAAACCATGCCATCACCTACCCGCACCTGGTACTGGTATCAAAAGCTTTTACGGAAGGCGGCGCCCGCAACACGCTCTTCGAAAGCGTGAAGGACCTCTATGGATGGTACAGCAGCGTATGCGCCGACATAGGCAACAAGCCCGAAGAGCTGAAGGCCAAGGTGAGCGAGCTGACCTTCAACAAAAAGACCGACATCGAAAAAATTGAATCCATTTTCTACTGGGTGCAGGACAATATCCGCTACATCGCCTTCGAGAACGGCATCATGGGTTTTCGTCCCGATGCCGCCCAGAACGTGTACAATAAAAAATACGGCGACTGCAAGGGCAAGGCCAACCTGCTCAGGGAAATGCTCAAGCTGGCCGGTTACGACGCCCGCCTTACATGGATAGGCACTTCCGACCTGCCCTACGATTATTCGCTGCCTGCGCTTACGGTGGACAACCACATGATCTGCACCGTTATCCTCAACGGCAAGCGCTATTTCCTTGACGGCACGGAAGATTATATTGCCCTGAACGACTATGCCCAGCGCATACAGGGAAAGCAGGTGCTGATAGAAGACGGCAAGAACTACATCATCGACAAGGTTCCGCAGTTCCCCGCCGACCGCAACAAGGAAAAGAAACTGACGAAGGTGGCCATCGACGGCGTGCAACTGAGCGGCAGCTCCACCGTTGAATACAACGGCGAATCGAAGATCATGGCGCAGCGTGTTTATGCCTCCATCCGCAACGACGATAAGAAAGACGCTCTCTCCGGCTTTCTCCGCAACGGCGATGACAACATCAAGGTATCGAACATCAAAAACTCCGACTTCAACGACCGCCAGAAACCTCTTCAGCTCAGCTTCGACTTTAAAGCGGAACACCAGGTGACAAAGGCAGGCGATGAGCTGTACGTGGTAATGGATTGGGAGAAGGAATTCTCCAGTCTTGAAATCCCGGCCGACCGCAAGAACGATTACGAATTCAACCAGAAATACTACCTGACCACGCAAACCGAGCTGGCCCTGCCCGAGGGCTACAAGGTGGATTACCTGCCGGCAGCTTTTAAAAAGAGCAGTCCCAACTACTCTTTCGAAGGCTCCTATGTAAATAAGGGGAAGTCCATCGTGTACACAAAAACCATTACCATCAGCAAACCAATCCTGAAAAAATCTGAATTCGCAGAATGGAATTCTTTCATAGCCGAGATAAATAAGTTTTATAACGACCAGGTTGTGTTGAAGAAGTAGCCTGAAGTCGTAAGTCGTAAGTTCTAAGCCTTAAGCCCAAAGCGAGGCTTAGAGCAATGACTGCAAATTGACGACTTATGATTTATGACTTACGACTTAGGACTAAAACACATCCCTACCAAAATAACGACTCGTCCGTAGACGTGGTCTGTGGACTTTTAAAAACCGAAACACATCTATGCTTCGCAAATTCTCCTTCTTCCTGCTGACGCTTTGTCTTCCTTTGCTCTTTCATGCCCAGGCTCCCGAGTTGGGCGTAAACATCGAAGATGAATTCAAGGTTACTGCCGTTCCTGAGAAATGGAAAAATGAAAGCGCCGTCATCATCGCGCAAAAACAGGAATACCTGTTTACCCGCTCAACCTCGCGCAGCTCCGCGTACACGGTGCGCATCAACGAATACATCCACAAGCGCATCCGCCTGCAGGACAAGAATGCGCTGGAAAAATTCTCTACCTTCTATTATGTGACACTTGGCCGCGACGGCAATGCACAATACAAGATCATCAAGAGCAGCGGAAAGGAAGTGGCCATCGACATGAAGACCGCTATCGAGGAAGAGAGCGACGTGCCTGCGATGTACCGTCCCATCTATATAAAGATGAACGTAAAGAAAATGAAGATCGCCATCCCCGACCTGGAAGTGGGCGACATCATCGACTATACCGTTAAATCAACCATCGACTGGGACATGAAGCAGAACGGCATCGAGTTCACGCCTTTCATTTTTTCCCTGGCCAACAATTATCCAACCATCTACCAGCAATACCGCTTTACCATGGCCAACGGAATGAAGGTGCGCTACCGTGCTTACAACGGCGCCGCCAACATCCGCTTCGATGCCAAGTCTTCCGTTTATGGCGATAAGAATTCTTACCTGAGCTATTATTTCATGGACAAGGACCGCGAGAAAACACTGGAGGAAAGGTGGAGCTACGAACTGCGCAACACGCCCAGCGTAAAGTTCAGGGTCATACTCCTGTCCGACAACGACTCGGAAAGCAAGGGCCTCGGCGAAGCCACCGTTGACCGCTCCGGCCTCAATGCCGACGACGTGTACAAGCGCTTTGCAGGCGCCGGTGTGTACATGACTCCAGCCGTAAATGCATTGGTGGGCTATACTACGGAGTACATGGTCAAGAAAAAAGCGGAAGGCGCATTCAAGACCGACGACGATATTATCCGTGAGAGCTACTACTGCCTGCGCAAGGTGTTCCTGGAAATGTACTACAAGGGCCCGGTGCATTCCGAGCTGGAAAAGCACATGACCGGCAAAAAGCTGTACAAGAAAGTGCTGGCCGCCGAGAAGAAGGACGTGGTTTCCCGTAAAGAAGAAAAGGAAGACGAGATACGCATGAACAGCGTGACCTTCGCCACGGCGCTGCGTACTACGCTGGCTGCACAGGGGATATCTTCCGAGCTGTACGTGTACATCCCGCGCCACCTGGGCAACTGGAGGGACGCCATTTTCATGGAAGAACTGGACTTCATCCTTCGCGTGAAAAGCAAAAGAAAATTCTACTACCTCGAAGCCTTCAACAACTTTGATGCTTTTGGTACTCCCTATGCCTACCTGGAGAACGTGGAAGGCTACGCCATTGGTTATGATGAGGCCAACCGCTATTTCCGTGCCGTGGTTCCGCCGACTACCGCCGCCGATCACGTGGAGAAAAAGGAATATACGCTGACGCTGCCCGCTTCAATGGACATCGTCCGCGTGGAAAGGACCAGCAGCTACCTGGGCGCCGAAAAGCACGGCCAGGTAGAAAGGGCCAACCTCGACCGCGAGTACCTGAATCATGATTTTGAGAAATATTTCAACGAGCCGAAGCAGAAGGGAAAAAAGAAGGACGAAATAACCATCACCACCTCCCTGAAGTACGACGACCCGGATAAGCCGGAACGCATATCCGAAAGAAAGGAGCTGTTTGAAACCGACGTTAAAGGGGAATTCGACCTGGACAAGTACGAGGATTTCGAGCTGATACAGAACGGCCGCTTTGGCGATACCGCCTGGCTGAAGTACAAGGAGAAGTTTACGCTGAAAAAGCTGCTGAGCAAGGCCGGCAAGAATTACGTATTCAACGTAGGCGAGCTGATTGGCGACCAGATAAAGCTGGACGAGAACGAGCTCAAAGGCCGCCAGACCGACATCTGGCTGCCCCATGCCCGCACCATCGAAAATATCATCGTGCTTTCCATCCCGGATGGCTACACCGTGGAAGGGCTGCAGGACCTGAACACCAGCGTGGACAACGAAAGCGGCGCCTTTATCAGCACCGCCAAGGTGGAAGAGAACAAGCTGCTCATCACCACCCGCAAGCTCTACAAGAAGAACTTCGACAAAAAGGAAGCCTGGGCCAACTACATCGCCTTCCTCGAACCCGCCTATAAATTCAGCCAGGCGAAAGTGGTGCTGAAGAAGAAGTGATTGGCGTGAATCGTGAATCGTCAATCGTGAATGGGGGCCGTTTACAGTGGAGAAGCTTTTGTTTAGCTGGCGGTCTTTTGTAATACTCAATATTCAATGCTCAATATTCAAGTACGTTCCTGAATATTGAGCATTTTGTTTGGAACGGCCCTGAATTGAGCGTTGAGCATTGGATTTCGCTTTAGCTTAATAAACGGCCTATTCACGATTGACGATTGACGATTCACGGCATACATTTAATTTTGCTCCTGACTCAATAAACGACCTATTCACCATTGACCATTCACCATTCACCAAAATGACTTTACCTATATATCAAGTAGATGCCTTCGCCGAAGCCGTGTTCACCGGCAACCCTGCTGCAGTGATACCGCTGGAGGACTGGATTGCCG
>DASWNB010000456.1:0-3117 GCA_036399455.1 Flavisolibacter sp.
TGCAAATGGCTAACCTTGCAATTGATTTTCCTGATGGCAATGGCGGTACAGAACACACTGATTCAAAGCCAAACCTCGGACTACGCGGTGGATTAGTTGCTGATTTCGGTATTACTGATAACATTTCCTTTCAGCCGGCACTTCTATTCGTGATGAAGGGTGCCCGTGAAGAAGTTGATGAAAGTGAAACCACCTTCGGTATTACTATTAAGAGCACTTACCAGAGTAAGATCAATCTGAATTACATCCAGATTCCTTTGAATTTCCAATATCATCTTAACGATGATAAGACAGGTTTCTTTGTAGGAGCAGGCCCGTATATCGCTTATGCTTTTGCCGGGAAATACGCTATCGATGGACAGTTTGAAATCAGCGGTGCTGGTTTTCCTACACAGACTACAACTGTGAAAGAAGACATTGACGTTGAGTTCGGTGACGAAGAGGGCGATATGTTCAAGAATCTCGACCTTGGTGTTGGCCTGAATGCTGGCTATATGCTTCCTATGGGCGTCTTTGTTCGCGCCTTCGGCGAGTATGGGTTCTCCAATATTCTCCCCGAGTTTTATGCTAGCCAGGATGGCAAGACCCGCAACTACGGTTTTGGCCTCACTGTAGGCTATATGATCGGCGGCGGTAAGTAATCAGCACTAGCCATCTTTTCTTAAAAAGCCGCGGAGAATCTCCGCGGCTTTTTTTTGTCCTCACAGTTCCGGAAAGGCCCGCTAGGTCTATGATCCACGATCTGACGTATTGAGGTGGCATAATTTTTCGATGGCAAGCCGCGTAAATCGTTCATACCATGAAAACCGTTCTATCCGTAGCCGCTAGTCTTCTGTTAGCATCCTCTGCCTCAGCACAGGCACCACGCATTGGCCTCGAAGCCGGTGTCAACTTTTCAAATACCACCTTCCGTTATGACGATGGCGATACTGAGTTCGAAAACGGCGACTACCGCACTGGTTTCAAAATCGGCCTTGTGCTCGATTACCGGCTATCACAAGGCTTCTATTTCCAGCCAGGACTCTTCTACAGTCAGAAGGGCAGTGAAGAGTTTCTGAATCTCGAACCGATAGACATTCGCATCAATTATCTCGAACTGCCCTTCAATTTCCTTTTTAAGGCAGGCACTAACCGAACAGGGCGCTTCTTTGTTGGTGCGGGTCCATACGTCGGCATTGCTATTGGCGGCGAACTAGATGCTTTCGGCGACGATCAGGATTTGGAAATCGGAAATGACGATGAAGACATCATTGACCGCCTGGATGCCGGGCTCAATGTGACGGCGGGATATGAATTTCCCGGTGGCATTTACTTCCGTGGCAATGCTGCCTTTGGCCTCACCAATGCTTTCTCTGATGACTATGGTGATGCTCTCGAGAACTTTTTCGGTGTAGACGACGCAGCATTGCGCAACAACACCTACAGTCTCACTCTTGGATACTTCATCGGCCGCTAAAGCGTCACTATTCTTCTTTTTCTAAAAACAGGCTGCCCTGCGCAGCCTGTTTTTGTTTGAACGACTTTTGCCGCCTCTTCAAAAAAATTCCCTTCGCGTGTCTAACACTTCCCAAGCTGTCCGTGTCCGTTTTGCCCCCTCCCCCACCGGTGGGCTGCACATCGGTGGCGTGCGCACCGTGCTTTACAACTATCTCTTCGCGCGTCGGCATGGCGGGAAGTTGGTGCTGCGCGTGGAGGATACCGACCAGGGACGGTTCGTGGAAGGTGCCGAAGATTACATCCAGAATTGCCTGTGCTGGTGTGGTCTCCAGCCGGATGAAAGTCCGGCCCATGGTGGCCCGCACGCCCCGTACCGGCAGAGTGAGCGTAAGGAATCGTACAGCCGATACGCGAAGCAGTTGGTAGAGAGCGGGCATGCCTACTACGCCTTTGATACGCCGGAAGAACTGGAGGAAATGCGCTCGAGGCTAAAGACTGAAGCGAATCCCTCGCCGCAATACGATGCCCGCATACGCGGTGAAATGCGTAATTCGCTCTCGTTGCCGGAAGAAGAAGTAAAGGCTCTGCTGAATGCAGGCGAGCCGCACGTCATACGCATCAGGATGCCTGAAGAAGGCGGCGTAGTATCCTTTACAGACCTTATCCGCGGTGAAGTATCCTTTGACCTTGCCGGCATAGATGACAAAGTGTTGTTGAAGCGCGATGGCATGCCCACTTATCACCTCGCGGTGGTGGTGGACGATCACGAGATGGAGATTACGCATGCCTTCCGTGGCGAGGAGTGGCTGCCCAGCGCGCCGGTGCACCTCTTACTGTGGGAGCATCTTGGCTGGAAGGAGCGGATGCCGCAATGGGCGCACCTCCCGCTTATCCTTGGTCCTGATGGGGCAAAGCTCTCAAAGCGCCATGGCTCCAAGTATGGCTTCCCCATCTTCGCCATGAACTGGACCGACCCACGCACCGAGGACTTTACGGAAGGCTTCCGCGAGCGAGGCTTTCTGCCGGAAGCACTGCTGAATATGCTAGCCCTTCTGGGCTGGAACGACGGCAGCGGCGAGGAAATTTTTACCCTCGATGAACTTGTGCAGCGCTTCGACCTCGCACGGGTGAATCACAGTGGCGCGGTGTTCGATTATGAGAAAGCGCGGTGGTTCAATCATCAGCACATTCAGCGCAAAAGTGCGGAGGAATTGGCAGCACTTCTAATGCCTTACCTGCAAAGTGCAGGTATCTCCGCCAATGAAAACCTTGTAGCCCGCGTTGCAGCCCTTGTACGCGACCGTCTTCACTTGCTATCCGACATCATTCCGGAAGGGGCCTATTTTTTCCGCGCTCCCGAAACCCTTGATCTTGATGCGGTGCGGCCAAAGTGGACTGAAAAACTACAGGGATTCTTCGGCGATTTTTCATCCGGGCTGCCTGCGGCTACAGATACGGGTGAGGCTGAGCTGGAAGCCATTTTTACTGAGACCCTCGCGTCGCATGGTCTTAAGAAGGGCGAAGCCATGCTTCCTCTGCGGGTTATGCTCGTGGGCGGCAAGTTCGGGCCGGGTGTGTTTGCCATTGCAGCGCTGCTGGGTGCAGAAGAAACTGCACGCAGAATCCAGACAGCGATGCAGCAGCTTTAGCCGGCGGTGGGCTCATGCGCCTCTGATAGCC
>DASWNB010000457.1:0-2512 GCA_036399455.1 Flavisolibacter sp.
GAAAGGCAGGCGGTAATCAGGCATCAGCAGGCCGTCCTCCATGGTTACGTTGGTACGGGGAGTGCCCTGGGCTGTTTTAAGGGGATTCTTCTTGGAAGTAGCGCCCTTGCCCGGCTGTGCCTGGTAGAGGCCCAGGAGGTAAGACTTGGTAGTGAAGTTTTCTTCACCCTGCTGTCCCTGGACGCCTTGTGCGGCTATGTAGCCCTTCTGCATCAGGATGCCTTCGTTCACGCGGTCGCTTCTCCAGAGGCAGAAGTCGTGCGCCTGTCTCCAGCTAACGCCTACCACGGGGTAGTTGTTGAAGCCGGGGTGACGGAAGTAATATTCAACCAGGGGTTCGTTGTAGCTCAGCTCGCTGCGCCATACGAGGGTATCGGGCAGGGCGGCGTCAACAATTTTCTGGTAACCGGGCTCAGCGGAAGGGTCAAATACCCTGCTCAGCCAGTGAATGTATTCGCGGTAGTGGACGTTAGCCACTTCGGTGCGGTCGATGTAGAAGGAAGGAATGGTAACGCGGCGGGGGATGTTGTCCCAATGGCCCATTACATCTTCCTCGGTCTGGCCCATGGTGAAAGTACCACCCTGGACAAATACGAGGCCGGGGCCGGTGCCCTGGTCCTTGGATTTAGCCACCTGGTAACCACCCATGTTCTTGTCGTTGTAGTTCCAGCCGGTCACATCTGACTTGTCATGCTTCTTTTTTCCGAAAAGCGTACGGCCCTTGCAGGAGGCCAGCAAAGCGGTACAGGATAAGAGGATTAAAAAATTTTTTGCTTGCATGGTTGCTTTTTTTGTCTTTCAAAAGGACACATGGATCGTTCATGTGCCTGCCTTGAATTGTTAACCTATGTTTGGAATTAACTTTAACGGCACCGGATGCCGATTATTGTGATTCCTGAAATAGTTTTCCAAGACAGTTCGCGAATATAGCCAGATTGGTAAGAAATAGCTACGGGAAAGTCCCATTTTTACATGGAAATTATACGATGCGGAGCCGATGGCTTTTAGCTGTTGGCTGGGGGCTTTGTGTACGTTCAGCCCATTAGATTACGTTACTTTGGAGGAAGGGGGGAATTAACCGCCAGGACGCGAAGACGCCAGGAAACACAGGTCCCTATATTCCTGGCGTCTTTGCGTCCTGGCGGTTAAGCACCAGAAACTATAAACAAGAAACGAGAAACTGACCATGAGGAACATACTGCTATTGAGTGCGCTGCTGCTTTTCTGCTTTACGGCAGTTGGTCAGAGGACGTACACTGCCTCCTCCGTGCTGGCGGCAGGCGCCTGGAAGATCAGTGTGTCCGCACCGGGTGTTTACAAGGTGGATGTTCCGTTTCTCAACAGCCTTGGCATTACAGGCAACATACCTTCCGCACAGCTAAGGTTTTTTGGCAACGGCGGCGGCATGCTCCCGGAAGCCAACAGCCTTCCCTATACCGATGACCTCCGGGAGAACGCCATTCTGGTGGTGGACGGCGGCGACGGCGTGCTCAATGGATCCGATTATTTCCTTTTTTTCGCCCAGGGGCCTCACCATTGGTACAAGGATTCGCTCAACAGGAGCTTCTACCACCGCAGGAACCTCTACTCGGATAGATCATATTATTTTATACAGGTAGGCGGCAGCGGCCGGCGCATCGCCACCCAGCCTTTCTCCCCCGCAGCCTTTGCTACCGCCACCTCGTTCCAGGAGCGTTATTTCCATGAGCTGGACACGGTAAATTTTCTCTCCAGCGGAAAGGAATGGTTTGGGGAAGAACTGTCAGCCACGCCGGGACGGTCGCTCAATGCCAGCTTTACCCTTCCCCTGGCAGACCTCCTGCCCGGCCAGAACGCCTCCATCGTCACCAACGTGGCGGCCCGCTCCGTGAATGTGCCCAGCCGCTTTGCCGTAAGCGTGCAGGGTCAGCCCGTGCAGCAATTGAACGTTCTGCCCGTAGGCACAGGCCAGTACGATCTTTTTGCCCGCCAGGCACAGCAGGCGGACCAGTTCGCCCTGCCGGCCAACACATCTGCCGTAAGCTTTACCTATACCCCCGGCAGCTTCAACAGCCAGGGATGGATCAACTGGTTTGAATTCTTTGCCCGCCGCAGCCTTAATCTACCCCCCGACCGCCAACTGCTGTTCCGCGACTGGAACACGCTGGGACAGGGAGCCGTGGAATACCTCATCAGCAATACTCCTGCCGGAAGCCAGGTGTGGGATGTGACCGAACCGCTGGCGCCGGTGCAGATGGCCCTTTCCCCCGCCGGAAGCGGGGTGCGCTTCAGCAACGATGCGCAGCGCCTGCGCGAATACGTGTGCTTTTCCGGCAACTTCCTCCAGCCCCGGGCGGAAGGAAGGGTGAACCCCCAGAACCTCCACGGCAGTACGGAAACGGATTATATAATAATTACCTGGCCCGGCTTTGCCGCCGAGGCCGAAAAGCTGGCCGCCTTCCACCGCCAGCGCCACGGCCTCAGGGTGCTTGTAGCCACAACGGAGCAAATTTTCAACGAATTCGGCAGCGGC
>DASWNB010000458.1:0-2579 GCA_036399455.1 Flavisolibacter sp.
TTGAACCCAAATCATGCAATAGAGTCAGGAGTATTAGAAGGATGTTGCTGATAATTAGTAACTTTTGAAGCAACCAGACTTCACTTTAAAGATGCACGAGTTACAGCATGAGTTTACCGACAGAAAGATCTCGCCCTGGGGTGGGATCAAATATTTCCAACAGGTCTTTGCTCGTAGCGGCATTCGGGATTTCATCGCTTCTTCGGATGCCTTGCCTCAGCCGGGTTCTAATCGCGGCTATCCATCCATTGATCTGGTGGAGGGCTTTTTGACCAGCGTCATCTTAGGCGCACGGCGGCTGGAGCATTGCGGGATGCTACGCACCGACCAGGTGCTCCGCGAGATATTCGGATGGCAGAAAGGAATGGCCAGCGCCAGCACTTTCCAGCGGTTTCTTCACCGCTTCGATGCGGAGCGGACAGCCCGCTTTTTCGCCCCCGTCCAAAAGTTTATTCTTGCGCAGGTTCCTATTGACTATATGACCATTGATATGGATAGTTCCGTCCTTGAGCGGTACGGCAAACAGGAAAAAGCAGAGGTAGGATATAATCCCAGCAAGAAAGGCCGTCCTTCTCACCATCCCCTGATGGCTTTCTGTGAGGAAACAAAGATGGTGGTGAACGGATGGATGCGGGGCGGGAAAGCTCAATGCTCTACCAATGCTCTTGAGTTTTTAACCGAGACCCTGCAGATTGCCGGAGGCGAGGAAAAAATAGGTTTGTTGCGGGCAGACGTAGGATTCTACAGTCATCGGATCATGAGCTTTCTGGAACAGCGTCCCCGGCCGGTTCCCTATCTGATTAAAGCAAGAATGACCACAGGAGTGCAGAAAAGAATCCTGGAACAGAAACGCTGGCACGGATGCAGTGATGTGGCCAAAGGAGCTATTTACGCAGAGATATCTATCAGTCCAGTGGCTGGAAAGAGGGCCGCCGGATGGTGCTGGTAGGCCTCCCCCGCCAGCAAAAGCCTGGCGCAGAAGGCTGGCTGTTTGAAGAGTACCAACTGCTGGAGCATTACGACTTTCATGCCTATGTGACTAATGCCACCTATTCGATGGTGGAAGTACACCGCAGATACAATCAGCGGGGCGACAGCGAGAACCGCATCAAGGAACTTAAGTACGATTATGCCATTGATGCCTTTGCCATGCACTCATTTGCGGCTACAGATGCGGCCTTCCGCTTTGTGCTGATCGCCTATAATATCATGACCATCTTCAAGCAGGCCATGCTGCAACCGCGTGTTAATCATCGGCTTAGCACAGTGAAATTCCAATGCATTGCAATAGGAAGTTATCTGGTGCAATCCGGCAGAAAGAAAATACTGAAGCTCTCAGCAGAAGGCAAACGACGACACTTTTTAGAGCATATCTTCAAGAAAACCGCCCTAAAAAGTCCGCCTTACTCATTTTCTATTGCATGATTTGGGTTGAATATTGAGTATTTTAACTCTCAGGCGGCTGTGAACTCCGGCAGAGCCCTTCCCCTTCCCCTTCTACCTTTAACCCCTTTCTGGTTATCTCTCGCCGGTTACCGGTGGTCGCTTAACGGTTATCCGTAATTTTACCTCTTTCAATGAAAGTTATGAGGAAAGTCATTTTACTGAGCTCGGTTTTATTGGTGTTCCTCGGCGGCGCTGCTCAGAAGGCTAAAAGGCCGAAGCTGGTGGTAGGAGTGGTGGTGGACCAGATGCGGTGGGATTACCTCTACCGTTACCAGGACCGCTACGGCAGCGATGGGTTTATGAGGATGCTGCGGGAAGGGTTCACCTGCGAGAATGCTTTCATTTCCTATACGCCTACCTATACGGCAGCCGGGCACAGCAGTGTTTATACGGGCAGCGTGCCCGCTCTCAACGGCATCCTGGGCAATAACTGGTACAGCAGGGAGAAGAAGAGAGTTGTTTACTGTACCGAGGACGATTCGGTGCGCACCATAGGCTCCACTTCGGCGGCCGGGAAGATGTCGCCTGCCAACCTGTGGAGCAGCACTATAACCGATGAGCTTAGAATGGCGGAGAACTTCAGGGGCAAGACCATAGCCCTCGCCCTGAAAGACCGCGGGGCTATCCTTCCGGGCGGACATACGGCCAATGCCGCTTACTGGTTTGACAATGCCACCGGCGGCTTTATCACCAGTTCGTTCTATATGGAGCAGTTGCCCGCCTGGGTGCAGCAGTTCAATGCCCGCCGCCTGCCCGATCAGTATCTCTCCCAAAACTGGAATACGCTCTATCCCATTAATACATACAGCCAGAGCACCGAAGACCAGAAACTTTATGAGTCCAGACTACCCGGCGAAGACAACAGCTTCCCGCATATAACGGAAAGCATCACCCAGAACAAATACGAATCCTTCCGCCACACACCGTATGGCAACACCTTTACCTTTGAAATGGCAAAGGCTGCCGTGGAGAACGAGCGCCTGGGTAAAAGCAACGGCGGCACCGATTTCCTGGCCGTGAGCTTTTCGTCCACCGATTACGTGGGCCATGCCTTTGGCCCGAACTCCATTGAAGTGGAAGATATGTACCTGCGGTTTGACAAGGAGCTTGGCGCTTTCCTCAGGTACCTGGAT
>DASWNB010000459.1:0-2780 GCA_036399455.1 Flavisolibacter sp.
CGTCTCCAACATGGCTCCTGTGAAGAATGTTGACGGTATCCTCAAAGCCTTTCACTCCGCCGTTTTCGAGCACGGCATGAAAGACGCCCGCCTCCTCCTAATCGGCAACCGCGATGACCATTTTCAAAAACACGCTGATTCACTTGGCCTATCCAACTACGTATCCTTCCTCGGCGAAATCCCTTACACTGAAGTAGCCAAAGAAATGCAGCGTTCCCACTGCTTCGTCCTGAACAGTACTGCCGAGACTTTCAGTTGCGTCACCGCCGAAGCCCTTTGCTGCGGCTTGCCTGTTCTCGCCCCCCGCACCGGCGCTTTGCCGGAACTGGTGAATAAAACGAATGGAATGTTGTTTGAAAAGGGAGGGTTGTTAAAGGCGATGATGGAGGTTAAGAAAAACCATGCTCGTTTTGATACGAAGCGTATTTCTGAAGAAGCGGCAGCACGTTTCAATTATGAAGTGGTAGGGGAGATGATGAGTAGGGAGTATGAGAGGGTTGCTGGATTGATGTAGTTAGCTACTTGGTTGCTAGTTTTTCGTTCAACTTACCCTGTCTTCCATAAGTTTAAGAATCTCCACCTTTAACTGAATGGCTTCAATGTAGTCTGGCTTCAATTCGACGGCCTTATTTATTTCTTCCAGTGCCTCTCGTAACTGTCCTAGGTTTATTAGGAGCTGAGCCATGTGTTTATGGGGATTTGCGTATGTATGGTCTAATCTTATCGCCTCTTGGAAATCCATTCTCGCCTCCTCATTCCTCTTAAGCTTACTTTTAGCAAACCCCCTATCATTATATGCAACAAAATTTTCAGAATTCAGTTCAATGGCTTTGCTGTTTTCTGTTATGGCCTCTTCATACTCTCCAAGTGCAATTTTAGCAAATCCCCTGCCGTTGTAAGCACTATCATTTCTGGGATTTAGTTCGATAGCTTTATTGTGATCTTCCATGGCTTCTTCATGTCTTCCCACATAGCTTTTAGCAAGCCCTCTATTGGTATATGCAATATCACCATTTGGCTCAAGTTCAATTGCTTTGTTGCAACATGATATAGCTTCACCATAGTTCCCTTTATTAAATTCTAAATGGCCTATTAGGAGCCAATCTGAAGCAGAATAATCTTTTTCATCCTTTATGTGCCTCAAGGCGTCCACAAACTCACTTAGTGTGTTATCCTGCTCTCCTTCCTTACCCACATTAGGTTGTGATATTATTTTTGAGTTTTCCTGAAGTAAGCGCTGGTATTTCTCATATTGTTCCCTGGTATCGTCCAGCAATCGGCTTAAAGTAGGTCCATATTTGCCTAACAGGTTATCAACTATAGGCTTAGCAAGCTCCGTAAGTTTGGTATCTATAACTGGAATGGAAAGTTTCTGTTGCAAATGGACGTCAATTTGTTGTATTGCCAGTTTGTCCACATGAGATCTTAATGCCTTTTTTCCAAGCCAGTTGGCCATAAAGCCAAGAAAGGAGACAGCGACAATAAATACTCCTAGATATATTGCAAGCCTACCATTAATTTCACTAGCCTTACTTTCCAGCAGCTTATCCATATTCTCCCGATGTGCGGCCTGTAACTTCTCATTATCTTCCTTCTGCTCCTTTATTTCTTCTCGAAGTTGATTCACCTGCTGTTCTAATAGCTTTACTTGCATCTCTTGTGGTGAAACAGAATCCTGCCCAAGAGACGGGCAACAAACACTAAAGAAAAGCACCAGGAAGAGCAGTATTCTCATAAACAGCAGCTTGTAAGGCAATAAAGCTAATTATTTTAACAGCCCTCTCAAATCCCGTTTGCCAATCAACATAAACCACTACTGAAGGAGCTACCTCATAAGAACCCTCACTCCGGGAACTTCGGTCATCGGTGGTCCCTTATCGGTCATCCCCTCATTGCGCCCTTTACGTGAAATCCCCTCGCGTCTTCGCGTCCTGGCGGTTAATCCTCTAAATCCCCGTTAACATCCCTCCAATCCCATCCAAAAAGGCTACCTTTGCGCATCCCGAAAACGGACCGTTGAACATGAAGAATATCCGGAATTTCTGCATCATCGCACATATCGACCACGGCAAAAGCACCCTGGCTGACCGCCTTTTGCAAACCACTAATACCATTTCCGACAGGGATATGATGGACCAGGTGCTGGACGACATGGACCTGGAACGCGAAAAAGGCATCACCATCAAGAGCCACGCCATCCAGATCAATCATAAGCATAAAGGCGAGGAGTATGTCCTCAACCTTATCGATACCCCCGGCCACGTGGATTTCAGCTACGAGGTGAGCCGGGCGCTGGCCGCCTGCGAAGGCGCCCTGCTGCTGGTAGATGCCACCCAGGGTATTCAGGCGCAAACCATTTCCAACCTGTACCTGGCCATCGAAAACGACCTCGAGATCATTCCCGTAATCAACAAAATTGATATGGACGGCGCCATGATCGAGGAAGTTAAGGACCAGATCATTGAACTAATAGGCTGCAAACCCGAGGACATTCTGCTGGCATCCGGCCGTACCGGTATTGGGGTAGACGGAATCCTCGAAGCCATTGTAGAGCGCATTCCTGCGCCAAAAGGTAATCCTGAAGCGCCGCTCCAGGCCTTGATTTTCGATTCAGTTTTCAATTCGTTTCGGGGCATTATCGTTTATTTCCGGGTAAACAACGGAACGATCAAAAAAGGCGATAAAGTAAAATTTGTATCCACCGACCAGGAATATTTTGCCGATGAAATCGGCATACTGAAGTTAGGCCTTGAAGTAAAAACCCAGGTAAGTACCGGCGA
>DASWNB010000460.1:0-9369 GCA_036399455.1 Flavisolibacter sp.
CACCGATGTGGCTTACGAGGACTGGCACGGCTATAAACTGGACCGGAAGCTTCTCAACCTACTCCAGGGAAAGAAAGGTTAACCACAATGACCCGAGGGCACAAAGGTTTCACTAAGGAATAGTATACAGCAGTGTATGCAATTGAAAAGATTCTAATAATGAGCATGGACATCAGCAAAAACATACCGGGCGTTCTTCTCCCCGCCTTACTTATTCTCAGCCTGTCATTGACAGCGCAGGAAACGGACAGGATACGGTTCAACCAGGTAGGATTCCAGCCCGGGATGCCCAAGACTGCCGTGGTGACCGGCAGCATACAGGAAGAAAGGTTCTATGTGCTGGCATCCGGCGGAAGTGATACAGTGTTCAGGGGAAAGCTTACAGGTGAAAGAAGATCGGGATACTCCTCTACGGTTACAAGGATGGCCCATTTCAGCGGTTTGAAGAAAGAAGGAAGATATCTTTTGTATGTGCCGGGTGTGGGCAGGTCGAAAGAGTTTTTGGTGAGCAGGGATGCTTATGCCGATGTAGCGAAAGCCGTGCTGAAAGGATTTTACTACCAGCGATCCGACCAGCCGCTGGAAGCGCAACATGCGGGTAAATGGAGCCGTCCCTCGGGGCATCCAGATACGGCCGTGCTGGTGCATCCTTCCGCCGCCACTGCGCTTCGTCCTGCGGGCACAAAGCTCTCCTCTCCCGGCGGATGGTACGATGCCGGCGATTACAACAAGTACATCGTGAACTCGGGCATCACCATGGGAACGCTGTTTTCCGCCTACGAGGATTTTCCCGGCTATTTCATAGCGCAGAAGCTGAACATACCCGAGAGCAACGATGCCGTTCCCGACATCCTTAACGAAACCATTTACAACCTGCGCTGGATGCTGACCATGCAGGACCCTGCGGACGGCGGCGTTTACCATAAATGCACCAATGCCGTCTTTGACGGTATGGTGATGCCCGGCGTTACAAAGGACCCTCGCTACCTGGTGCAGAAAAGCACGCCTGCTGCCCTCCACTTTGCGGCGGTAACGGCACAGGCAGCACGCGTGCTGAAGCCTTTCAACCGCCAGTTGCCCGGACTTGCGGACAGTTGCCTGGCGGCATCCCAAAGGGCGTGGGAATGGGCAATAAAAAACCCTGAGCTGCGCTATAGCCAGCGGGCAATGAACGAAAAATTTGATCCCGATGTCCAGACCGGTGAGTACAGCGCCTGGCCTGTACAGGACGAATGGCTCTGGGCGGCGGCCGAACTCTATGCCACCACGGGCGGCCAGAAATATTATAACGTGCTCCGGCAGCGCATGAGCGACAAAGCGCAGCTTCCGTCCTGGGGCAACGTAGCCACCATGGGCTATCTTACTCTTTGCCGCCTCCAGAAGACACTGCCCGCAACTGCCCATCCCATGGTAAGGCGTATGAAGGACAGCATTACACGCATGGCGGACCGCTTTCTTTCCAGGCTTTCTTCCAATGCTTTCAACACGGTGATGGGACAATCAAAAAGTGATTTTGAATGGGGAAGCAATGCCGTTGCCGCCAACCAGGGCATGGTGCTGGTGTATGCCTATCGCATTACTAAAAACAAGGCCTACCTGGAAGGCGCCCTCTCCAACCTGGATTACCTGCTGGGAAGAAATGCTACGGGCTATTGCTTTGTAACCGGCTTTGGAAACCTTTCTCCCATGCACCCGCACCACCGCCCTTCCGAAGCGGACGGCATAGCCGAGCCCATTCCCGGCCTGCTGGTAGGCGGCCCCAATCCCGGCATGCAGGACAAGTGCCGCTATCCCTTTACAGAGCCGGAGACCGCCTACTCGGATGTAGCCTGTTCCTACGCCTCCAATGAAATAGCCATCAACTGGAACGCCGCGGCGGTTTACCTGTTCAGTGCGTTGGATGCGTTGGGACGATAACCGATAGCCGATAACCGATAGCCGATAACCGATAACCGACAACCGATAAGCGTGAAGGCACAGGGACACAGAGGAGCACGGGGGCCAACCTTTGCGCTCCTTCGCGTTCTCCGTGCCTTTGTGGTAAAAAGCTACCGTTCTCATCCGCGTTGGAGATAGTAGCGTAAATCCGCCGGAATGCAGTACGGATAGGGGTTTTGGAAAGCGACGGGCGGGTTTTGCATCGTAAAATGGACGCAAATTTATCCGGTGAAGAAAAGAGTATGGAACTATTTTAGCCGGGTAATTAGAAAGTCATTCATCAGGTTTCTCTAATTCATATAGCAAGCAATCGTTAGGCCCGCTGTTTCTACAGTGGGTTTTCTTTTATCCATGATAATTGCGGACGCTGCAACAGTGGTTTTGTTTAATTTTATCCCGATTAACCACACTTATGAGCAAAACAATAACCGTACGGAACAATGTAAAAGTCTTTGGTAAAGGCACACAGCCCATGATGTTCGCACACGGCTTCGGTTGCGACCAGAACATGTGGCGTTTCATCACCCCCGCTTTTGAAAATGATTACAAGATCGTGCTCTTCGATTATGTAGGCGCAGGCAAGTCGGACATCAACGCCTACAATCCCGAGCGTTATTCCTCCCTCCAGGGCTATGTCCGCGACGTGCTCGACATCTGCGCCGAGCTGCAGTTGTCCGATGTCGTTTTCGTAGGCCACTCGGTCAGTTCCATGGTAGGAGTGTTGGCCGCTATCGAGGAGCCGCGCTATTTCTCCCGCCTGGTGCTGATAGGGCCCTCGCCCTGCTATATCAATAACGGAGACTACAAGGGCGGCTTTGAAAGGCAGGACATAGAAGGACTGCTGGAAACAATGGAAAGGAACTACATAGGCTGGGCCAACTTCCTTGCCCCCAACATCATGGGCAACAAGGACCGTCCGGAACTGGGCGAGGAACTCACCGAAAGCTTCTGCTCCACCGACCCTGTCGTTGCCCGCCGGTTTGCCGAGGCCACTTTCTTCTCCGACAACAGGGAAGACCTTAAAAAGATCAGGATACCTTCTCTTATTCTTCAGTGCTCCGAGGATATCATCGCCCCCCTTGAGGTTGGCGAATACCTGGCGCAGAACCTGCATGGCAGCACGCTTCGCGTGATGAAGGCCACAGGTCATTGCCCGCACATGAGCGAGCCTGAAGAAACCGTTTCACTAATGAAGGAATACCTGACAAGAGCCGCTTGATGGAAGGTTATCTTAACCATGCGCCCTGCCTGTATTTCTGTTGCAGGGATGACGGATTAATTACGGATGTGAACGATACGCTTTGCATCCGCCTGGGCTATGCCCGCGAAGAGCTGCTGGGGAAAAAGGTGGAACTGCTCTTTACCCTGGCTACCCGCATCTTCCAGCAGACCCACCTGTTTCCTCTCCTGAAAATACAGGGCTATGCCGAAGAGATCTTCATCACCCTGCAGGCTAAAGACCGTGAACAGGTGCCGGTACTGCTGAACGCCAAAAAACAGGATACAGACGGGCAGGCCACCTATGTGCATGCGGGAATCATTGTACAGAACCGCAAGAAATTCGAGGATGAATTGATAGCGGCAAAAAAAACGGCGGAAGCGGCGCTGAACGAAAATACCGCCCTGATACAGGCCAAGCAGGAGCTGCAAAAGCACATGGAGGAGCTGGACCGCCAGGTAAACCTGGTAAAAAGACAGAACGATGAGCTGAAGCAATTCAACCGCGTGGTAACGCACGACCTGCAGGAGCCCCTGAGAAAGCTGTCGCTCTTTGCCACCATGCTGAACAGCGACGTGGAGGGAAGGAGCCGCGAGGATACCGTGGCTAAACTGGGAATTGTAGCCCAGCAGATGCGTTCCGTGATATCAGGCCTCCAGCAATACGTATGGCTTACCGAAGCGCCTTCGGGGCTGGAACGGATGAACCTGGAAAGGCTGGCGCTGGTAGTATGCCGCCAGTTGGAGAACGAGCACCCCGATGCCGGCCTCATCGTGGAAGCCGAAGGCGTTCTCCCGGAAGTGATTGCCAACTGGGATCAGATGCACATGCTGTTTTACCAGCTTCTGTCCAACTCGATCCGGTTCCGCAAGCCGGGACAGCCTGCTTATGTAAAAATTTCTTCCACCAGCCTTATGCTGAACAAATTCAGGAATATAAGTGGAAAGTATAGTTATACTTCGTATGTGCGGCTGGAACTGGCAGACAGGGGCATAGGTTTTGATGCTGAATACCGTGACCAGGCCTTCGGGCTTTTCAAGCGGCTGCATCCAACCGGCGGACGCGGCGTAGGACTGGCTCTTTGCAAGAAGATAATAGAAAATCACCGTGGCGAAATTTCCATCGACAGCCCGGAAGGAGAAGGCGCTATCGTAACCATCCTCCTGCCGGCCGCTGGAGCCGGGTCAGCCGGAGCAGGGGAGCCATCATAAAAACTCAGCTTTGGAATGACACAGCAGCAGAAGACCATATTATACGTGGATGATGACGAGGACGACAGGGACATTCTTTCCCATGCGATGAGGGAAGTGAGCCCGGACGTGGGTGTAGTGCTGGCGGAAGACGGCATCAGGGCCCTGGATTATCTCAACAGGCAGAAAGAACGCAACGCACAACTTCCCGGCCTCATTGTGCTGGACATCAACATGCCTTACCTCGACGGCCGCCAGACCTTTGAAAAGATCAGGAGCAATCCCGGACTGGAGAACATACCTATTATCATATTCACCTCCAGCGAAAATCCCCAGGACAAGGCCCTCTTCAAGAGCCAGGGCGTGGAGCTTATCACCAAGCCGGACAACATCCATTACATGAACAGGATTGTTAGCTACATGGTAAGCCACTGTGCGAGGAGCTGACAATAGCCAGCCGATGACCGTTAACAAAGGGCAATAGTTTATAAAACTTATGTCCCTAAGGCCATCGATTCGATCATTAATTTGTCCTCTTCTTTCTTAATAAATAGTGATATACATTTTGGTTGGAGACCGAAATAGCATATGCCTGAACAAATTCATATCCACTCTTTGTCATAAAGTTCAATGCATCTATCATAGAATTGAATATCATATTCTTACCGTTTGCATCTTTTACTCTTGTATCCTTGTCAGAGCTAAATAACTTGTTCTCTTGCCCAAAATCTATTTCGATTGTCAGTTTACTGCTTAGAAGCCTGGAGGTGCCAACAATTTGCACATATTCGACATCAATGTCCTTAATAGGAATATCGTTTACTGTTTGCGAACTTGCATTAAGCAAAAAGCAAAGGAATATACCTGCTGTAAGTAAGAGCTTTCTCATGTATATATTTTGGCACAAGAAAAGAAAAAGTGCGCTTTCTGCAAACTAAAACCCCCACTACCGGACGCCTGCCAAATAAAAGATCGACTGCTATAAAGATGCGAAGCCTACGCTAACGCTACAGCGTGTCGTAATCGAAGTCAAAAAAAGCCGGGACTAGCCCGGCCTTTTCTTTTTACTCGATCATCATTGCCATTCGTACTGTTTCCTTTCCTGTTCTTACTTCGTAAAAATATAAGCCGGGGCTAAGTCCCTTGGTTTGACAGCGCACCTGGTTTTCACCGGCGTGCAGCAGCTTGTCCGCTACAACGGCCATTCTCCTGCCGGTAGCATCGTAAAGGATCACCTGGGTTTTGGAAGCTTCAGGCATATAGATCCTGATGGTAGTGGAACCGTTCACGGGGTTCGGGAAGTTCTGGTACACCTTCAGCTTTCCGCCTTCTTCCACCTGCTCTGCCTGCACGAAGCGGCTGCCGGGACTGCCGGTATTGATCTTGCCTACGCCTACATTGGGCGGCAGGAGGGTGGCAAGATTGCTGGCAGGATCAAGGGTATAGGAATAGGGGAGCATGGAGGATGACCAGAAACCGCAATCCGTTTGCGTAATGGAATTGGCTCCGCTGTTGATAAAGATATTGCCGCTTTCACAGGCATAGCCTTCACCGGTGAACTTGTTGGTGGTGATGGGAAGCTTCACGTTCTCGTACACGTTGTTCTGTATCAGTGCATGGCCGCCCTGCCTTACAGCAATGCCGTAATCGGTTATGTCCTTGAAGTAATTATTGAACAGGTGCACCGCCCCATAGCGCAGGCTGGGGTTGCGGCCATCCGTGCTTTCAATGTAGTTGTGGTGCATGGTGATGCGGAACTGCCCATCGATGGCGCCCTGCGTGGAGCCGTCCGTATGCCCGAACAGCATGTTCTTCATGTGATGGTGCAGGTAGTTCCAGGAAACCGTAATATACCGCGAGCCATTCTTGATGTCGAGCAGGCCGTCGTAAGTGTCCACGCCAATGCCCGCACCGATCTTGCTGTAAAACTCGCAATGGTCCACCCATCCATTTACTACGTCGTCCAGCGTAAGCGCATCATCGGGGTAGAACACTTCGTGGATCTTCAGGTTGCGGACGATCACGTTATCGTAGTTCCAGATCTTGAGTCCCACGTTCTGGAGCTCGGCGGTGCTGCCCAGTCCAAGTATCGAGATGTTGGCTCCGTGCTTGATGGTGATGAGCGTTGTTGACGAAGCAGATATCTTCCCGTTTATATAAGCTATCTGCGGCGTTGTATTGTTCTCGCGGGTGGCCGCCCATGCCTGCAACTCGGCAAGGGTGCTGATGGTGATGGTAGAGCCGCCCTGTCCGCCCGTGGTTCCGCCATTGAGCGTGGCATAGCCGATCATGCTGAAATCGGGCGTTCCGCCGCCACCGCCGCTTTGCGTAAAGGCTGCGGTCAGGGACTTGTTGGCGTTCATGGTGATGGTAGCGGGGTTGGTGCTTCCGCTAAGAGCGCCGCTCCATCCGCTGAATACATAACCGCTTGCCGGTGTAGCGGTCACCGTTACCACCGTTCCGGCGTTGTACACACCACCCGAAGGGTTCAGGCTTACCGTTCCCGATCCGGTTGTGTTTACGGAAAGCGTGTATTGCGTGGTTTGCTGTTGCTGCGTGTAATTGGCGGTTACCGTCTTGTTACCATCCATCGTTACCGTAACAGGGTTGGTAGTGCCGGTTACTGCGCCGCTCCAGCCCGTAAAGGTATAGCCGCTGGCAGGAGTGGCAGTAAGCGTCACCACCGTTCCGGAAGCAAAGCTGCTGCCCGATGGGCTGGAAGAAACGGTTCCGCCGCCGCTTGGGTTATTCGTTACGGACAGGCTGTAATTCACCGGAGTGGTGCCGTCGCACGAAGCTGCCGTTGGACCGTTGCCCGTCACCTCTATCCAGTCGATATTCGCGAACTCCGCGGAGGTGATGGTTTCGAGGCGGATGGTATTGACGCCTGCCGGGAGGTTCACTGTTCCCGACGTGGTGGTCCAGGTAGACCAGGAGGCGGTTTTTGGGAAGGAGGCGCTGGCGATGGCAGTGGCGCCGTTCACAAGCACCCTGCCCGTGGTGGCGCTGCCCGAACCTGCATTGGCATAGCGCCAGGTAAGCGTATAGCTGCCTGCGGAAGGAGCGTTCACTTTCCAGGTAATGCCTTTGGCGCTGGAATTCTGGAGGTTGATGTAATAACCGTTGCTGGCGCCGGTGTAGCTGTTTTGCCGCGAGCCATTAAACTCGCAAAAGCCGGATGTAAAGGTCGAGGCGTCTTCGATGCGGATGGTTGATTGTGAAAAGGAAAAAGAGGAAGCGAGAATACATACGAGGATACTGATAGCAAGCTGATAGAATTTTTTCATTTGTTTCTTTTTAATCGTTATGTATGAAATAGCAAGGCGGGCCGGGTCTGCTCCGTTCAATATCACGATTCGCTGGCTGCAATGGGGGAGTCCAGCCTGTTGAGGGCACGAAACATAGATGGATGGGGAAGTGGCTGAATAAACCTGATATCAGTAATTCTGATTAAACTTATTGATAAAAGAAGTAGAAGGGAAAAATGTATATTAAAATATTTATGCAATCGTTGCCGATAACGTTTGCGGGGAGAAGGACAACCGATGACCGACAACCGATGAACGATGACCGACAATCGACAACCGATGACCGATAAACGCAAAGCAGCACAAGGGGTATCTTCTTTGCGCATCCTTTGCGGCTCTTCGCGTTCTTTGCGGTTACCATATAAAAAAACACCTGCAGCGTGACCGCTACAGGTGCAAAATTTAATTATAGGAACCCGGCTTAGTACTTACGACTTACGGCTTGGTACTACAACGCTTCCACCAGATCCTGGTAATAATCCAGTCCCAGGTGCGTAATGAGGTCTTCATCCATCATGTGGCGCAGGGTGTTTTGCAGTTTGATGAGCTGCTTGAAAATATCATGCTCCGGGCGGAGCTCGGGAGCTGTTTGCGGCGATTTGAAGTAGAACGACAGCCACTCCTGTATGCCGGACATGCCCGCTCTTTTTGCCAGGTCACTGAACAGGGCCAGGTCAAGAACGATGGGTGCTGCCAGGATCGAATCGCGGCAAAGGAAGTTGATCTTTATCTGCATGGAGTAACCCAGCCATCCAAAGATGTCTATGTTGTCCCAGCTTTCCTTGTTATCGCCATGAGGGGGATAGTAGTTGATGCGCACCTTATGGTAGATATCTCCGTACAGCTCGGGATTGATGTCGGGCTGAAGGATCTCTTCCAGGACGCTCAGCTTCGATACTTCCTTTGTCTTGAAATTATCCGGGTGGTCCAGCACGTAGCCGTCACGGTTGCCGAGTATGTTGGAGGAGAACCAGCCCTTGATGCCCAAAGCCCTTGCGTGCAGCCCGGGAGCCAGGATGGTCTTCATTAAGGTTTGTCCTGTCTTGAAATCCTTTCCGCCGATGGGAGTGGAGGTCTGCTTCGCCAGCTCGATCAGTGCGGGTATATCGCAGCTAAGGTTGGGGGCTCCGTTCATGAAGGGCACGCCCAGGCGGATGGCCGCATAAGCATAGATCATGGACGGGGCGATGGCGGGATCGTTGTTTGCAAGCCCTTCCTCAAAGCTTTCTATGGTTTCGTGCACGGCGGAAGGCTCCAGGTATTTTTCGGTGGAGCCGCACCATACGATCACCACGCGGGAGCAGTCGTTGGCGTCCCTGAAATTTTCTATATCGTCCATCACCATCTTGGCCAGGTCGGCCTTGGTGGCGGCTTCCTTTACATGCGTACCGTCGAGGTTGGAAATATAGGAGCGGTCGAATACGGCTTTCATGGGCTGGATGGCTTCCAGCTCCGCCCTCACTGCGTGCAGCATCATGGGCTCCAGCACCTTTGCCTTCATGGCCGCTTCGAACACGTTGTCGCTGTACACATCCCAGCCGCCAAACACGATGTCGTTCAGATCGGCCAGCGGCACAAAGTCCTTGATCCTGGGATAACGGTTCTCGGTTCTTTTTCCCAGGCGGATGTTGCCCATCTGTGTCAGCGAGCCTACGGGCTGCGCAAGGTTCTTTTTGACGGCTTCCACTCCGGCAATGAGCGTGGTGGCTACGGC
>DASWNB010000461.1:0-2764 GCA_036399455.1 Flavisolibacter sp.
AAGTAAAAGCGATCCGGCTGGCTACGCTGGAAGCGATCTGCAAAGAGTTGAATTGCCAGCCCGGTGATATCCTGGAGTATGTAGCAGACGACAAGAAATAATCATCACCATATATTATATACAATGGCCTGGCGCTTTATCCAGGCACAGGAAACTTATGCACTAAACAGGTCAATAGGGATCAGTGCGTGACTCTCATTTTCAATTATTAAAAAAGCTACCATGACAACACCAATCCTAAAACACAAAAGAAGATCTGCCCTGCTATTTATCGCGGCGCTGTTCATTACTCTTTCCGGAATTGCGCAAGACGATTCCTCCATTGCCATTGCACACCGCACGGAGCTGTTTTCAAAGATTCTCAATGAAAAGAGAACCGTTTATGTATCCACGCCCGGCAGCATGAAAAAAGGGGAAACCTTCCCGGTGATTTACTTACTCGATGGCGAAGCATTCATAGAGATGGCAGGCGGACAGGTCCGCTATTTGTCCGAATCCTACAAGATCACTCCTTCCATGATTGTAGTGGGCATCCGGAATACAGACCGCACCAGGGACCTTACCCCTACACATTACAACCTGGGCCCGGACGGCAGGCCGGACACCAGTGCATCCGCTTTTGGACGGACAAGCGGCGGTGGTGAAAACTTTCTGCGGTTCATCAAAGAGGAGTTGATGCCTTTCGTGGAAGCGAGGTACCCGGCAGGGCCGTACAAGATACTGGCCGGTCATTCACTCGGCGGGCTGATGGCTGTTTACTGCATGGTCAACCATCCCGGCTATTTTAATGCGTATATCGCCATGAGCCCTTCCCTGCAATGGGATAATGAAGTCATGTTAAAACAAGCAGCCGAAAAGCTGGGCAACGGCACATTGGCCAAGCGGTTCTTTTTCTGCGATGCAAATGAAGGGGGCGCTTTTCACGCCAACCAGCTAAAGCTGGACTCCCTGCTTAGGCAGAAAAATGCAAATGGACTGAATTATAAATACGTGTACTATCCTGAAGAAACACACACGTCCGAACCGGTTAAGGCCTTGTACGATGGCCTCCGCCATGTATATCCTGAATGGCACCTGACCTATAACAGCGCCTTCAGGAAGGTTGTAAACAGCCAGATCATCAAAGAGCACTATAAAAAGCTATCCGCCATCTACGGCTATGAAGTCACACCATTGCAGGAAGAAATCATCCAGGTAAGCCGCTTCCTGCGCAATGATCCAAAACGCATCGCAGACGCAATCGATCTCCTGCAAACATACATCCCCCGTTACCCCAATGCGTTGAACATGCAGGAACTGTTAGGCGACATTTATGTGAAAGCAGGGGAAAGGGAAAAAGCAAAGGCGGTCTATCAGAACCTGTTGAAGCGCTCTCCGGATAATGCAGCGCTGCAGCAAAAGCTAAAGCAACTCGTACCCTGAATATCCTAACACTCATCGATATCTTATGAATAAGAAACCGAAACAATCGAAAATCAAATGGATAGTTGCCGGTATCCTCATCCTGCTGTTGGGCATCCTGGGATACTACCAACTCCTGTACAAGGCAAAGCGCATGAACAGCGGCATCTATACATTAGCGTACAGCTTTACCCAGCACGCCCACATAGTGAACGCGGTGCGCTTCAGCCCCGACGGAAATTTTATCGCCAGCGGCAGCGTGGACAGCACCGTCCGCATCTGGAGAAAGGAGAACGGCCAGTTGCAAACAACTTTAAAGCACCCGCAGGGAATTACCTACCTGGACTACAGCAGGGATGGAAACTATATTGCAACCACCAGCTATGACCGGAAGGCACGCCTATGGAAGCTTCCGGAAGGCAAATTAATCCGTGAATTTGCGGCCCATGAAAGCACACCCTGGTCTGTCGCCCTGAGCCCCGATGGCAGAACGATAGCCACCGGAAGTGAAGATGCCACCCTCAGAATATGGGACCTCCGGACCGGCGCACTGTTGCATACCTTAAAAGGCCATGCCCTTACCATCTGGAGCCTCCAATTTACGCCGGACAGCAAACAGCTTGTCAGCGGCAGTTACGACAAGACGCTGAAATTCTGGAATGTCCCGGAAGGCAAACTGATCCGCTCCATCGATGCCCATGAACAGGCCATCGTTGCCATTGCCATCAGCCATGATGGGAAGATGGTGGCAAGCGCCGCGGATGATTGCAGGATAAAGCTCTGGTCGATTGACAACGGCAAGCTCCTGCGCACCATAGACGGAAGCGAAGAACACGTTCAGGCGGTAGCGTTCAGTCCCGACGGCCGGTGGCTGATCTCGGGCGGGCGGGACAAGCCGGTGGTTGGCGAACTGCTCCAGGAAGTCTTCGGCGATTCGAAGCTCAACAAGGGTGTGACCATGCGGCTGTGGGAGGTGAGCAGCGGCAAGCTGTTACAAACCTTTGACCACCACGGGAACGATGCTACCGACATGGTGTTTAGTCCGGATGGAAAACGGATTGCACTTGCCAGCGCCGATCATACGGTGAGCGTCTGGAGCAATGAGCAGCCTGAACCAGTCAATGTCCATAGAAAAGCGGATTGATACCCTTTAGACATTATTCACAGGCCCTTTCTTCGAAGCCTCCGTAGGTGGAAGCGTTCCTGGGTTTAACCGCCAAGACGCGAAGACGCCAGGAGATTTCACGCAAAAGGCGCAAAGGAAAGGCAAAGAAGGGTCGCAAGCTCCCAAAAACCCTAAAGCCGCTTAAGGCTTTCTTTGCGCTCTTCTTATGCTTATAACTCCGGAGGCGTGGGAACACAG
>DASWNB010000462.1:0-3456 GCA_036399455.1 Flavisolibacter sp.
ACCTTCTGCCCTACTACCTCAACGCGGATTACAACAACGAAGGGAACTCCTGGCTCATAGGTGATAAGACCTATACCGAATACGAAAAGATGATAGAAGAAAAGATCAGGGAAAGCAATCTGCCAAAGAAAATATTCACCGCCCGCAAGGGCGACCTCCTCATCTGGCACGCCAACCTCTTCCACGGCGGCGAGCCCCACCTCGATAAAGACCGCACACGCAAAAGCATGGTCTTCCACTACTTCGGCAGGGAGACGGTTTGTTACCATGAGATTACTCAAAGGCCGGCGATTATTTCGTGAATCGTCAATCGTGAATCGTGAATGGGTCGTTTATTGTGGAAGATGCTTTGGTAGCAGGCAGTAATTAAGAAGAAAGAGATCTTAATTTTCAATATTCAACGATCAATATTCAATTCTCAAGTGGCTCCGGTTCAGCAACGCACTTGAAAATTGATCATTGATTATTGAAAATTACTTCAGGTAAACTGCCACCACACGAAAGCTTCTTCCACAATAAACGACCCATTCACCATTGACCATTCACGATTCCACCCACACCATCTTTTCTTCAATGGGCTGGCGCTTGCCGGGAGGTGAGGGAACGGCTACGTGGGCGAGGTAAAAGAAGCCGAGCAGCTTGTCGTCATCGCCGAGGCCGAAGAAGGACTTGGCTTTTTCGTTATAGGTGACGCCGCCGGTGGTCCAGTAGCCGCCGAGGCCATAAACGGTAACGGAGAGATAGATGTTCTGCACCGCGCAGGCTACGGCTTCCACTTCTTCTATTTCGGGGAAGCGGCGGGCTTCGTTGCGCTTCATGCAAAGGGCAATTACGTGGGATGCCTTGAGGGGATTGGCCAGCAGGTTGTTATAAGTGGCTTCCTTGAAATTTTCACCTGCGTTCTCTTTATAGGCTTCTGCCTGGAACCTGGCGAGCTTTTCGAGCCCGGCGCCGGTGAACACCACGAACTTCCAGGGCTCTGTACCGCCGTGGCTGGGTGCCCAGGTGGCGTTCTCCAGTATGCGGCGCACTATGGCATCGTCCACCTTCCTGCCCTCTTCAAACTGCTTGGGGAAAACCGACCGGCGGCTGCGCAGCAGGCGCTCGAATTCTTCTGCATTATACTCCATGATGGTTTGGTTAAGGCGCAAAATTGCACTTTTCCGGGCGGAATAGGTAAGTTTTGTTGACGGGGGAAGAAAGCCTGAAGAGGTGGACAAAGGCAGGACGAAGCGGTACAGAGGCAGGGCCGGGAAGCGGCTTTTCATGAGCCTCCGATGGGGAACCGGGCTCCTTCCAGCAATGCGGCTGACCGCATAACTAAGTGATTCCCCGTATGTTTTATGCAAAAAGAGACACGACGGCTTTCGTACGTTTGCCCCTCTTCCTTCTATACACCCTTCCACATATGAAGAAGGAAGATAATATAATTTTAGTGCTCTATCTTCCATTAATTATGTACTTTGCCCCAAATCATCCGTGATCATGAGGAAATTGACTTTTTTATTATTCCTGCTAACCGCCTTCATCTTCTCATCTGCTCAGGAGCAGAGAAGAAAAATTTCGGTAACCATCAGCAATGAGCAACAGGCTCCCCTGGAGAGCGCTACCATAGAGCTTCTGCAGTCTAAAGATTCCGCACTGGTAAAAACAGCACTCAGCGATAAGTCCGGCCTTGCCGAAATAGAGCAGGTGCTGCCGGGTTCCTACCTGCTGAGGGTAAGCATGGTGAGCCACGATAACATATATTCCGCACCTTTCACTCTCAGCGATACCGACCTGGTGCTCCAGCCCATAGTGCTCCGTGCCAGGGCCCAGAACCAGCTCGAGGAAGTTACGGTCACCGGCCGCAAGCCCTTTATCCAGAGAATGACCGACCGGATAGTAGTAAATGTGGAGAACAGCGTAGTAAGCGCAGGCGCCTCCGCTCTTGATGTGCTGGAGCGTTCGCCCGGTGTTTCGGTAAACCAGAACGATGCCATCAGCCTGAGGGGCAGGGGCGGCGTTATAGTGATGATCGATGGCAAACCCTCGCCGCTGGGCGCTACCGACCTGGCCAACTACCTCAGGGGCCTCCCCAGCAATGCCATTGAAAGCATACATATCATTACCAATCCTTCCGCCAAGTACGATGCCGCAGGCAACTCGGGCATCATAGACATACGCATGAAGAAGGACCAGCGGCTGGGAACCAACGGCACCTTCACCCTGGGTGCGGGACAGGGTGTTTATCCCAAGGCAAACGCGGGCATGACCCTGAACCACCGCAATAAAAAGGTGAACATATTCGGCAATTATAATTACTCCTACCGTGTAGGGCTGAACCACCTGATGCTGAACAGGAACTTTTATACCAACGGCATATTCAACGGTGCAGACGATAAGGATAACTACACCACAATGAACTTCAACACACATACGATGCGGGCAGGCGCCGACTTCTTCCCCAGCGCCAAGACCATCGTTGGTTTTGTGGTGAGCAGCAATCAAACCGGCATAGACAGGCACAACCGTAACAGCTCGGTAGTGATGAATGCGCAGTCGCAGCCTACGTTTACTTTCAAGACTGTGGCCGGCGGCGAAGACAAGCTCGCGAACACCTTTGCCAATGTAAACTTCAAGCACTCATTCAACACCAAAGGCAGGGAACTGACCGCCGATGTGGATTATGGCGTATTCACTTCCGATGTATTTTCCTCTACGGCCACGCGCTACTTCAAGCTTGACGGCTCCATGCAGCAGCCTACCTATATCCTCGACGGCGACCAGGACGGCAAGCTGACCCTCAAAACAGCGAAGGCCGACTACGTACATCCGCTGGCTAAAGGAAAAGTGGAACTGGGCTTCAAGACCAGCTTTGTTTCTTCGGATAATGACGCGAAATTCTTTGACATGAGCAATGGTGTGCCGCAGAACGATGTGAACAAGACCAACCAGTTCTTTTACGAGGAAAACAACAATGCGTTCTATGCCAACTACAGCAGGGAGTTCAAGAAATTCGATATGCAACTGGGCCTGCGCAGCGAACAGACCAGCATCAACACCAACCAGGTGGTAGGCAATGTAAAGTGGGATTCCAGCTACATACAGGTATTCCCCAGCGCCTTCTTCACCTACAAGATCAAGGAAGATCAATCGCTTGGCCTCTCTGTCAGCCGCCGCATCGACCGGCCCAGCTACCAGCAGTTGAACCCCTTCCTCTTCCTCATTGATGTGACCACTTACAGCACGGGCAATCCCAGGCTTCTGCCCCAGCTCACCTGGTCGTATGAGCTGAACTACATGGTGAAGAACCTGAATTTTACGCTGGGCTACAGCCGCACCAAGGATATTCATAACATGGTTATCGTCCGCTTCAAGGATGCATTCCCCTCCATTCCAGCCGATGATAATGTAACAGTGCTGCTGCCCGTCAACCTGGATGCCTTTGATTATTATGGACTTAACGTCTCCGCC
>DASWNB010000463.1:0-4441 GCA_036399455.1 Flavisolibacter sp.
TCTATCGCGGCGGTAGTCGTCGTGCCCATGCTTATCGTTTGGCCGTAGAGGGCGGCGATGGCAAAGGCGATAACTGCGATGATGAGGCCCCACATGAAGATGGTGTAGGCGATGCGCAGGTAGCGGTATTTCTTGGCAAGCACAACGCCCAGGAAATAAATGTCCTTGATCATGCTGTTATACAGGTACTCGCGGTCCTTCAGCATTTCGTTCATGCCCCACTGGTATTCTTCTATCCCCATGCCGTAGAAATTACCGAAGAACAGGAGATTGGCCTTTTTGTTCCGGATATCATCCTCGGTAAACTTGCCGCCGCTGATCGAAGGGCGGGTGGCCAGTATGGCGAATATGATGGCTGCCAGGCAAACCACCAGCAGGATGATGGTGGGGATCATGTATTGCGGGTAAAAGGGCAGGCGGGCAATAAGCACCGTCAGCACCACTGAAATAATGATTGCGTTCACGGAGATCATGATGTTCGACTTGCTGTCCGCCAGGGCGCTCAGCTCGAAATGGTTCTGGCTGGTGGTGCGGAACATGGTCTGGATGCCGCGTTCCGTATCCTTCCACTGCGTTTTCGGGTCCTTGGCGTCAAAAGCCGGAGCCTCGTATACAAAGGGATATACTTCCTCTTCCTTCGCCGCCTGCTTTTCATCCTCCTTCCGCTCCTTCTTGCCTTTCAGGTCCTCCAGGTTTTCGTACTTTTTCGGCTCCAGGACCTCCTGCCCGTAGCTGGTGAAGTATTTGTGGTTTTCCAGGAACTGGATGTTGTTCCTCTTCCAGTCCTTCTTGGAGATCTTGTGTCCCAGCAGCACTTCCTGTTCCTGGCGGAGCAACTGGCTGCGTGCCTTGAAATCTTCCGTAGCCAGGTGGTACAGGTCCGAATCGCAAAGAATTTTTTCTATCTGGCTTACCGGCGACTGCGGCATGCGGGTGGCCTGGATACAGGAGCTGACCCGCTGGATGAGGGTATCGTCCTCGTTGCGGGCCGACAGGAATTCAGAAGCGATACGGATGCTTTCTTCCTCATGGCCTGCGGCTTCGCCCTTGGAATAGCCGGTATCGTGAAACCAGGCCGCCAGCAGGAGCAGCAACCTGTCCTCCTCATTTATATGGTAGTGGTCCGCCATGATGCTGCAGGCTTCCACAACGTCCTCGGTATGTTCAAGCGTGTGAAAAACAAAATGCGGCTTCACCTTCTGGTGAAACACTTCCGTGACATGATCCCTGGCCTCAGAAAGCAGTTGCTCGTACTTTTCGTTCATGGTTGGTGCATTGTTTGATACTAAAGGTAGTTAATGATGGGTAAGTTATCTCAAACACAATGCCTGCGCCTCGGCGTACTGCTTATCGTTTGCGCTACAACGTTATGTACGGGCTGTGGCGACAGAACCTACAGTTCCCCCGAGGGCTACGACCTCAGAAGACCCGGCAAGATGAAGTTGGGAAAAGTTCTCAACGAAATTTCAGGTATTACCTATTATACGGACAGCAGCATTCTCCTTGCCATTGCGGACAGCAAGAAGAAGGTGATTGCCATCAATCCCAAGACCCGCAAGCTGCACGACGTGGCTAAGGATTTTTCCGAACAGGCGGATTTTGAAGACCTTGTATTATTGGGCGATACCGTTTACGTGCTGGTGAGCAACGGCGCCATCATGGCTGTACCCCGCGGTGGTAAGGACAGCAGCAGCACCCGCATCTACCCCTTCTGGTCCGGGGAAAAAAAGAACGATTTTGAAGCCCTTTACTACGACGCTGACGTAAACGGGCTCATCATGGTCTGCAAATCCTGCGTGGCCGACAAAGGCGAGCAGGTGCGCTCCGCTTACCGGTTCGACATGGAAACCCGCAGCTTCGATAGCGTGGCTTTTTACCAGCTTAGTACTGAGGACGTAAAAAAGGCATTGAAGAAAGACGATGTCGATTTCAAGCCTTCGGCGGCGGCCATTCACCCGGTCAGCAAAAGACTGTACATACTGGCATCGGCAGGCAACCTGCTGGTGATTGCGGACACCAAGGGGCATATAATCGAGGCCTATAATCTAAATCCGGACCAGCACCCCCAGGCCGAAGGCATTGCTTTTGCACCCAATGGCGACATGTATATATCCAATGAAGGAAAATACGGTACCCCAACCCTTCAGCATTTTCCGTACCGTCAAGTAAAGAAAATTAAAAGGCCATGATGAAAACACTCTGTATTGCACTGGCAGCCATGCTGTTATCACACTATTCCCATGCCCAGGCCGATAGCGTCAGCCAGCGGATCTTCCTCGTCGGCGACGCCGGTGAGCTCATCGGCAACAAACACCCCGTTGTGGACTGGCTCCGCAAAAATGTGGATTGGAACGACGAAAGGAACACCGTTGTATTCCTCGGAGACAATATTTACCCCCTGGGCCTCCCCATGGAAGGCGAGCCTACCTACGAAGAAGCAAAGAAAATACTCGATTACCAGGTGGATCTCGTAAAGGGCAAAAAAGGCCGTGCCTTTTTTGTCCAGGGCAACCACGACTGGAAGAACGGGAAAATAGGCGGCTGGCAACAGGTAATGAACCAGGTGAACTACATCAATTCACAGGAACAAAAGAACATCATAGCCCAGCCCACCGAAGGCTGTCCCGGTCCCGTAGCCTTTGACCTGAACGAAAGAGTAGCCCTGATAGTGATGGACAGCCAGTGGTTCCTCTACCTCCACGAGAAACCCGGCCCCGGCTCCAACTGTACCGCAAAAACCCTCGACGAATTTGCTACCGAGCTGCGCGAGCTGCTGGCTACCCGCCGCAACCAGCTCGTTATCCTTGCCATGCACCATCCCATGTACTCCTATGGCGTGCATGGCGGCGATTATACCTGGAAGGAACACCTGTTCCCCCTTACCGCACTGAACAAGAACCTCTGGATACCCTTGCCCATCCTGGGCTCGGTTTACCCCATTACCCGTGGCGTTTTCGGAAATATACAGGACGTGAAGCACCCGCTGTACCAGACCCTGGTAAACACTATCGAGCCCATTATCGAGGAGCACGGAAATGTGGTGACCGTAGCCGGCCACGACCACAGCCTCCAACTGATACTGAAGGACAGCATGCACTATATCGTCAGCGGCTCCGGCTCCAACCTGAGCAGGGTGAAAGAATCCAAGCAGGGAAAGCTCCTTTTCCGCGACCTCAACTTTGGCTTTTCAACAATAGAGGTGTACAAGAGCGGCAGGACGGAAACCAGTTTTTACAACGTTCAAAGCCCCAACCTCGCTTCGCCCACTTTCAAGCAGGCGCTGAAGCAGATAGATACCCTGCCGGCCGTGGTATCGCGTGACAGCATTCCCGTGCTGCCCGATTCGGTAGTGGTGGCGGCCAACACCAAGCTTAGAGCCAGCGGGTTCCGCAATTTCCTGCTGGGCAAAAATTACCGTGCGGAGTGGACAACACCTGTAAAGGTGCAGGTGCTGGACATGGGCAAGGAGCAGGGCGGCCTGACCCCTGAAAAGCAGGGTGGCGGCAAGCAGACCAAATCATTAAGGATGGTGGATAAGCAGGGTAACGAGTGGGCCCTCCGCTCCGTGGAAAAATTCCCCGAGGCGGCCATTCCCCCGGACCTGCGCACCCCGCTCACAAAGGACATCGTGGAGCAGGGTATATCTGCATCCTATCCCTATGCCTCGCTTTCCACCGGCGTAATGGCCGATGCTTTCGGCGTACCCAACCTGTACAGGAAACTGGTGTACATACCCGATGACCCGCGGCTGGGCCGCTTTCGCGAAGAGTTCAAAAATACGCTGGCCATCCTGGAAAGAAGGGAGCCGCCGGGTGTGAAAAAAACCTACAATACCGAAGAGCTGGTGCTTCGCCTGGCGAAGGACAACGACGACCACGTGGACCAGCTTTCCGTGCTGAAGGCCCGCCTGCTGGATAACTTCTACATGGACCTTGACCGCCACGAAGACCAGTGGCGCTGGGCCACCCGTGATACCGGCAAAGGCAAATTATACTACATCATCCCCCGCGACCAGGACCAGGCCTTTTATATAAACCAGGGCCTTCTGCCGCGTTTCGCCCGCAAGCCCTGGTACGCTCCTGAACTGCAGGGATTCAGGGCAAAGGCGAAGGACATCGAGACCTTCAACAAGGCCGCCCGCAACTTCGACCGCTTCTTCCTTAATGAGCTGGACAGGACAGTATGGGAGCAGCAGATAGATACCCTGCTCAGCGTGATGACCGACGAGGTTATTGAAAGATCGTTCGACCGCCAGCCCCGCGAAGTCAAGGGCTTGAACTCGGAGGAGATCATCAAGACCCTCAAGGAAAGACGCAAGTATTTCAAGGAAGACATGATGGAGTATTACGAGTTCCTTTCCAAGGAAGTGACCGTGGTAGGTACCAACCAGCGTGAGCTGTTCACCATCGATAAATTAGCCAACGGCGACGTGCACGTAACG
>DASWNB010000464.1:0-4427 GCA_036399455.1 Flavisolibacter sp.
CTTGTTTCCGTTCAGCTTACCGGTTCGCGTTATCTAAGATGACAGGAAGGATTACCCATCAAGAACGCAAAGGGTAGTTCTCATCTTTGCGCTCCTTAACGGCTAAGCAAAACTCCCCGCCAACATAAACCTGCGTAAATACGCAAACGGGCTAAGGCTAATAGCCAACAGCTATCAGCCAACAGCTTTTCCGCAATGAGGAAAAAAGGCATTTTTCGGGGGAAAAAAACTCCGCGAAAATGAGCTTCGTCCCAAGGGTTGTCCCCTCAAAATGGCGTATCTTGTCGGCCTAATAATTTGAGTACTATGATTAAAATGCAAGTAATTGGCAATCTTGGGAAAGATTGCGTAGTAAACCAGGTAAACGGAAAGAATGTGATCAACTTTACGGTTGCGCATACGGAAAAATATAACGACCGTTCGGGCAATACCCAGGAGAAGACCACCTGGGTGGATTGCGCCTACTGGACGGACCGCACCGCCGTTGCTCCCTACCTCCTGAAGGGCCAGCAGGTGTTCGTGGAAGGGACTCCCGAAGTCCGCAGCTTTACCCGCAACGACGGCACCGCCGGTGCATCGCTTACCCTCCGCGTTCGCGAGGTGCAGCTTCTCGGCCGCCGCGGCGATGGCATGACCTCCGGTGACAGCGGCAGCGGCAGCTCCAACAGCTACAACCGCCAGGACACTCCCGCCCCCGCCGGTATCGACGACGTTTCCGACGACCTGCCTTTCTAAGAGTTTATAAAAAAGAACTTCAATGCTCCGCCCCTGCGGGGCATTTTTGTTTGGAGAAAGATAACTGAAACCGATAAGAGACCACCGACCACCGATAACCGAAAGAAGCTGTTGGCTGTTAGCTGATGGCTGTTAGCAATGCAGATGCAACGATGGGGATACTGCACAAATCCATGTTAGTGCACGTGCTGCTGGTAGGCTGAACGTGCACAAGCCAATAGCCAACAGCTATCGGCCAACGGCTTTCCTCCGGTCATCGGTTGTCTCTTATCGGTTGTCGGTTATCCATTCATCATTCACCCCTATCTTGCACCCATGAGCGTCACCTGCTTTTCGTATGATCAACTGTTCGATTTCACCCGCGCCGTATTCCTGAAAATCGGATGCAGCGAAGATGATGCACTGCTGGCCTCCAGGGTCCTCCTCTCCGCCGACCTGCGCGGCATCGACTCACATGGGATTGCCCGCCTCAGCGGCTATATAAGGCTGTGGGATGCAAAAAGGGTGAACGCCTGCGCCGAAGTATCCATCATTCACCAGACGCCTTCCACCGCCACCGTGGACGGCGACAGCGGCCTCGGGCTGGTAGTAGCGCCCAAGGCCATGAGGATAGCTATGGACAAGGCCCGTAATGTAGGCACTGGATGGGTGAGCGTGCAAAACAGCAATCACTTCGGTATTGCAGGCTACCACGCCATGATGGCGCTGGAGGAAGATATGATAGGCATTTGCATGACCAATGCCAGCCCGCTGGTGGCTCCCACCTTTTCCATCGAGCGGCTGCTGGGCACCAATCCCATCTGCGTTGCCGTTCCTGCGGGAAGCGAGCCGCCCTTCGTGGCCGACCTGGCCACCACCACTGCCGCCAACGGCAAGCTGGAAATCCTGCAACGCAAGAGCGGCGTAGCCCCGCTGGGGTGGATACAAAACAAGGACGGCCACCCCTCTACCGATCCCCACGAGCTTAAGGTAGGCGGCGCCCTGCTGCCGCTCGGCGGCGACCGTGATCACGGCAGCCACAAAGGTTACGCATTGGGCGCCATCGTGGACATATTCTCCGCCGTGCTCAGCGGAGCCAATTACGGTCCCTGGGTGCCGCCCTTCCCCGCCTATGTGCCCATGCCTACGGACATGCCCGGTAAGGGTATCGGCCATTTCTTCGGCGCCATGCGCATCGACGCATTCCGTCCCGCCGGAGAGTTCAAGGAGCACATGGACCGCTGGATACGGCGTTTCCGCTCCGCCAAAACCGCCGAAGGCTTTGAAAAGGTCCTTATTCCCGGCGACCCCGAACGCGAAATGGAAGAAGAAAGAAAAACCAAAGGCATTCCCCTCCTCGGCCCCGTCGTAGACGACCTCCGCTACCTGGCGGAGAAGTTTGCATTGGAATTAGGTGATGGAATTAAGAATTAGGAGAGATTAACCGCCAGGACGCCAAGGCGCAAGGAATGGGGTAAAGGCAAACGGTGAAACGTATAAGGCCGTCTATTCATTTATCCTAGCGTCTTTGCGCCTTGGCGGTTAAGTAAAAATCTTCTTAAGGAACCGATGCTGATAGGCTGAACGAAAACAAAGCCAATAGCCAACAGCTTCCCTTCGGTTATCGGTGGTCTCTAATCGGTCATCCGCTCGAAACTCGCAGCTTCTCTCTTCCTATCTTTGCGGCTCAATTATAAGAATGAAAGTAATGAAGTTCGGCGGCACCTCTGTAGGTAAGCCGCAGCGTATGCATGAAGTGGCAAGGCTGGTCACTTCGGATAGTGAAAGGAAGATCGTGGTGCTGAGCGCCGTATCGGGCACCACCAATGCACTGGTGGGCATTTCGGACCTGCTGGCTGCGGGTAAAAGGGAAGAGGCGCGGCAGAAGATCAATGCGCTGGAAGAGCAGTACAAAGAATTTGTGGCGGCACTCGTGCAGCGTCCCGACGCCGTACAGAGGGCTCATGCCATCCTCAAAGAGCATTTCGAGTTCCTCAACATCATCCTGAAAATATCGTACAGCGAAGCCCTGAGCAAGGACATACTGGCGCAGGGCGAGTTGCTGTCCACGCGGCTGTTCAGCACCTACCTGGCGGAGCAGGGCATAGCGCACGAGCTGCTGCCCGCCCTTGAATTCATGAGCATCGACGCCAACAACGAACCCCAGGTGGAAGCCATCCGCGAAAAGCTGGACCACACGCTGGCGCAGCATCCCGCGCAGCAGCTATTCATTACCCAGGGATATATCTGCCGCAACGCCAAAGGCGAGGTGGACAACCTGAAAAGAGGCGGAAGCGACTATAGCGCCTCGCTCATCGCCGCGGCGGCAAGCGCCTCCGTATGCGAAATATGGACCGACATCAGCGGGATGCACAACAACGATCCCCGCGTGGTGAACAGGACCGTAGCCATCGAGCAACTGAGCTTTGACGAGGCGGCGGAGCTGGCCTATTTCGGCGCCAAGATCCTGCACCCTGCCTCCATCTGGCCTGCCCAGCAATACAATATTCCCGTAAAGCTGCTCAACACCATGGAGCCGCAGGCCCGCGGAACGCTCATTACCAGCGAAGCCGCTTCGTCCGGCGTAAAAGCCGTTGCCGCCAAAGACGGCATCACCGCCATCAAGATCAAGAGCAGCCGAATGCTGCTGGCCTATGGCTTCCTGCGCAAGGTGTTTGAAGTGTTTGAAAAATACCGTACGCCCATCGACATGATCACCACCTCCGAAGTAGCCGTTTCCCTCACCATCGACAACGACGAAGCGGTTGATGACATCGTACGCGAACTGCAGGCGCTGGGCTCAGTGGAAGTAGACCGCAACCAAACCATCGTATCCATCGTAGGCAACGAGATCGCCTCCAACGAAGGCTCGCTCAAAAAAGTCTTTGACAGTCTTCACGACACCCACATACGCATGGTATCCTACGGCGGCAGCGCCCACAACATCTCCATCCTCGTCGCCGCCGACCAGAAAACGAGGGTATTGCAGCAGTTGAATGCGGGGGTGTTCGGGTTGTAGCTGCGAGTTGCGAGAGAGAGGCTGTTGGCTGATAGCTGTTGGCTGTTAGCCCGTTCCCGTTCAGCCTAGGAGCATTCGTTTATTAAGAAGTTTTTTGCTTAACCGCCAGGGCGCAAAGACGCAAGGAAACAGAAAGGAAAGAAGCGGCGACTTAAGGACTCCATTCACGATTGACGATTCACGATTCACGCCCCCAGCACTGCTGCAAGTACAATCAGCGTCGCAAGAGGAACGGTGAGGTTATCCCAGCCACCGGGGCTGGCCCATTCGGCGGCGGTAGAGGTGAGGCTGGCGGCGAGGACGACAAGCAGCAGTTGGGTAAAAGGGAGGCTGAAGACGAGACAGCAGGCAATGCTGAGGACGAGGGCTGAAAGAAAGAAGGCTGATGAACCCGTGCGGGTTTTGCCGTGCCTGCTCCACGACGGAGAGGGCTTCCCCCATTTGCCGCCGCACCACTCGGCCACCACATCGGAAATGGTAAGAAGGGCAATGGGGAGATAGAACAGCAGGTCGTCATGCAGCAGTTCGGCCGCCACGAAGCAGATATAAACCGGAATGGGAAAGATGACGCTGCCTACGGAGCGTCTTTTCACCCTGTGCACTGCCGGCAGCAGTTTTTTTATGTAGGTGATCAGCAGCAGCAGGAAGGCGGTGAAGCAAAGACCCAATACCCACCAGTGATCATCAAAAAACA
>DASWNB010000465.1:0-2498 GCA_036399455.1 Flavisolibacter sp.
GACCGATGACCGATAACCGATTATCGATACCGACAACCGTAAGTCATAAGTCCTAAGCCGTTCACCTTATTCCGTAAGCCCTAAGTCATAGCCGCTGGATCATTTCGTACCTCAAAAACGCAGAACCGTATTGTGCAGAAAGAAGGTGAGGTAGAACCTATGTTTACTTATTCTCCCCGTTGCGGCTATGGCTTAGGGCTTATGACTTAAGGCTAACGGCTTAAGGCTTACGGCTTCAAACTTAGAACTAACGGTCATCGGTGGTCGGTTAACGCTTATCCATTATCGGTCACTTGCACTAACTTCGCTCCAGCCAATTCCGCCTCCATGCGCTACCTCCAACTCGGATCCTCTGACCTGAACATCAGCCGCATCGGCTTTGGGGCCATGTCGTTGAAAGATGGAGAAGCCGCCGCACGAAAAGTGATACGGCAGGCGATGGATGGCGGCATTAATTATTTCGATACGGCCGATCTTTACGACCAGGGAAAGAATGAAGAGATACTGGGCAAAGCGCTGAAGGAAAGAAGAAGCGAGGTTATCATAGCCACCAAGGCAGGAAACCGCTGGCGGAACGACGGCAGTGGCTGGGACTGGGACCCGCGAAAGGAGCACATACTTTCTGCCGTTGAAGACAGCCTTCGCCGCCTGGGCACCGATTATATAGACCTCTATCAACTGCACGGCGGTACCATTAACGATCCCATAGACGAAACCATCGAAGCTTTCGAGTTGCTGGTACAGCAGGGAAAGATCCGTTACTACGGCATCTCCTCCATCCGCCCCAACGTCATCCGTGCCTGGGCAGAACGTTCCCGCATGGTCAGCGTGATGATGCAGTACAGCCTTCTTGACCGCCGCCCCGAAGAAAGCTGCTTTGACCTGCTCCAGGAGAAAGGCATCGGCGTACTGGCCCGCGGCACCGTTGCACAGGGACTTCTGGCTGGCAAGCCTCCAAAAACTTATCTCGACCACAACGAAGCCGGCGTCAGCCGAGCAGCAGAAGCCGTACAATCACTTTCAGGCCATTACCGCTCCGCTGCCCAAACTGCCTTGTGCTTTGTCCTCAATCATCCCGCCATCACTTCCGCCGTCCTGGGCATCCGCACCCACCAGCAACTCCAGGAAGCCCTCCATGCACTCAAAACCCCGCCGCTTTCCCCAACCGAGCTCCAGTTCCTCCGCGACTCTGCCCCGGCGCTCCGCTACGCGGATCACCGATGAACGATGACCGATGACCGATTACCGACCACCGATGACCGATGACCGATAGGACCACGAAGATTTCACTAAAGGAGGAATGTGACACCTAACGAACCTCAAACCTCAAACTTCAAACCTCAAACTTTTCAAGCTGCCTCAGGTAATCATACTGCAAATCTTCATGCAGGGACGAAACAGACGCTTTTATCTTCTTTAACTGGCCCTGGTAGAGCTTGGCAAGGGCGGGGCTTTTGTGGATGTTGACGCCGGAGGAATCGAGGAGAAGGCAGAAGTGGATGAGCAGCTCGGTTTCGGCGATGGGAGAGGCGCTGTAGCGAATATACTTGTTGGTGATGCGGAGGATCTTTCGCAGGGTTTTCTTGGCAAAGTAGGCATGGCTCCTGTTCACGGATGCAAACTCGTGGTCCATCTCTTCCTTCACGCTCCGGATATACCCTTCCAGGTCGCCTGCTTCAAAAAGAAGGTAGGTGATCAGCTCCTTGTTCTCCTTTTTATGCCTTGCCAGCCGGAGACAGATATCCGTCAGTTGCGCCGCGGAAAGCTGCTTCAACTCCGCCTTTATCTCGCTGATACTCGCCGCTTTCATCTTGCGAATGTAAATAGTTAACCGACAACCGGTGACCGATTATCGGCCCTTCGGTTGTCGGTGGTCTCCCATCGGTTATCCTCTCTCGGCGTCCTGGCGGTTAACCTTCCTGCGACCGCAATCGTTTTCGGTAACGATTGCGTAAAAAAAGCCTTCCAAAGCCCTTGCCATGCAGGAATATCTGCCTAGACTTGTTATGTAAAGAACTCTTTGGAGAGAAAATGCAATCGTTTCCCGGCTGTGCAGTTTTCGTCCTGTACGGCCTTACTTTCAAATTTACCGGCACTATATGAATAAATTCCTTGGTAGTCTTGTGGTAGTAATGGCCATTGCTTTGTCCGCCCCCGCGCAAACAGGCAAGCTGCCCGTGGTTCAGAAAACTTCTTTCAGGAAAGACACCGTCAGCATAGTGCGCTTTGGCGCCAAAGCCGATGGGATTACCCTCAACACCCAAAGCATCAACAACGCCATCGACGCTATCAGCAAAAAGGGCGGCGGAGTGGTGGTCATTCCCACAGGCCTCTGGCTTACCGGGCCCGTGGTGCTCAAAAGCAACGTGAACCTTCACCTGCAAAAAAACGCACTGCTCCAGTTTACCCGCGATTTCAACCAGTACCCCCTGGTAGCTGGCAACTGGGAAGGACTGCCCCAGATGCGCAACCAGTCGCCCATTTCCGCTACCGGCGCT
>DASWNB010000466.1:0-1786 GCA_036399455.1 Flavisolibacter sp.
GCCGATACCCAGCGCCAGCCCGGATGCCTTGTAAAGGGTGAACTGTTCCTTCAGCACCCACAGGGCAAAGACCGTTACCAGCAGGGGAGTAGCCAGGATGAGCAGGGAAGCGTGCACGGTGGATGTCATGGTCAGTCCCTTGATAAACAGGAGCTGGTTGATGGCCACACCGGAGAGGGCACAAAGAAAAAAACGACCCCAGTCTTTCTTCCGTATACCGGCAGGCGTTTTCCCAAACAGCCACACCAGCCAGAAAAGCCCCAGGCTAAGTCCCACCCTCAACAAGTTCACCGCGAACGGTCCCACGGGCACAGGCGAGATAAGCTTCACCATACTGTAATTGGCAGCAAAAAAGATATTGGTCCCCAGAACCGCGGTATGGGCTTTTGCTCTTGTGTTCACGAGAGGGCAAAGGTAGGGACGTGAATCGTGAATCGTCAATCGTGAATAGAGTCGTAAGTCTAAAGCCGTAAGCCTGAGCTTATCGCTCATCCCCTCGGTTGTCGATCACCTCTTCCCAGCTTCCCTACAAATTCCTCCAATGCTTCTTCCAAATCCGCTGACGAAGAAACCTGCGGTAATTGATAATTGAATTGGCCGGACAGTTCCAGGAGGTTGGTGAGGCGGAATTTATCCTGGGCGGCGCAGAGGGCAAAGCCTTTTTTCATGAGGTGCTCGGAAAGATAGGACTGCTCGGTTTGGCCGGGGGTGGGTACCAGGATGCTTTTCTTGCGGAGTGCGGCCAGGTCCATCACGGTGCTGTAGCCGCAGCGGGCAATGACCAGGGAAGCTTCTTCCATCACCTGCTTCAGGGCTGCGGCAGGCAGGTGGTTGTGCATGAGTATGTGGGAAGGATGATCGGGCTGCTCCTGCCCGCCGGGAAGCCCGCGTACAAACACTATAGGCCCGTTGTAAGATTGAAGCTGTTCCAGCAGCAGGTCCTCGAAAATGGTGCGCTGCGGCTCCGGGCCGGAGAGCATGACCAGCAGGTGCTTTTCTTCCCTCTTTTCTCCCGGCTCAAAGCGGGAGAGCGGACCTATGTAGCGCAGGGGAATGGCAGGCTTTTCCGCAGGGTGGGAAAGGTCGCCGGCAAGGTTGTCCTCGCCTTCGTGGTCGGGTACCCAGCAGGCGCCGAACTGTTGGATGTACTGGTAGTTGATGCCCTGCAGGAACTCGTCGCCCCATTTGCCCGTACCCGTTTTGATGAGCAGTTGGTGGGTGATGAATATGGTGGGCACTTTTTCATGAAAAAGCCCGTAGCGGTTGTCGGAGATCACGGCATCAATGGAATGCTCTTCCACTATGCTGTCCAGCCACTCCTTTTCCTTTTCGATGGCGGAAATAATGCGGGGGATTTGGGAGGTGATGGTTAAGGCCAGTTCCCACCCGGAGCGGGCATAGCGTACGCGGTAGCCTTCAAGGGGAATAAGGGGGAGATGGGGGAACTCTTCGCTGAGCAGGCGGGCGGTTTTGTCTTCTCCGGCCAGCAATACGTTACAACCCATGCGGGTAAGAGCACTTATAAGGGGAATGCACCGTGTTGCGTGTCCCAGGCCCCAGTCAAGAGGGGCTACAAGGATGCGGGGTTTTGCGGGTGACGTGGCCTGATCCATATTTATTTTCCACGTTTGATGAATGGTATATTAAATAGCCTGTAAAATAGTTAATTTAGAAAACCGCCTCTTGGAAACAGCACAGGAAAGGTATTACTTAGCGTAAAATAACTGCCTCCGAAATTCGTTCTATGAATGGCCGTGTTCCCCATTAAAAACAAACATATCCACAT
>DASWNB010000467.1:0-5874 GCA_036399455.1 Flavisolibacter sp.
GGACTGACCCCGCAATCCATTTATAAATTCGGCACTTATAACGTAAGGGCAAAAGAAGAGGCTGAAGCCGAAAAGCTCAAGCGCGACGCAAAGCTGCTGGAGGAAGCCGGGTGCTTTGGCCTGGTGCTGGAAAAAATTCCCGCCCAACTGGCCAAAGTAGTCTCTGAAAGCCTCCAAATTCCCACCATCGGCATAGGCGCCGGCAACCATTGCGACGGGCAGGTGCTGGTCATGCACGACATGCTGGGCATCAACACCGAATTCCGCCCCCGCTTCCTCCGTCAATACCTGAACCTCCACGAACAGATCACCGGGGCGATACAGAACTTTATCACGGATGTGAAGAGCGGGGATTTCCCTAACGAGTCGGAATCATATTGAGGGGAGTCCGTGGCGATGACCGATAAGAGACCGCCGATAACCGATGACTCACGATTGACGATCACGGTTCTATCGGTCATCGGTTGTCGCTTATCGGTTATCCTCTTTAAACTTTCTAGCTTTTATCTTTGAACTATGCACATCATTCGCTTCGCTTTATTGATATTGTTCGCTTTCACGTTTCAGCAATGCCTTGCTCAGACTGATGCCGAAATGGATCCGGTTACCCTTACCGCTTCCCTGGCTCCCGAAAAGGTTTCCCGCACAGGAAGAAACATCTTTGTCATTAAAGGCGAGCGTTTCAATAACCTTCCCGTTCACTCGATAGACGAGCTGCTGCGCTACCTGCCCGGCATGGAAGTGCAGGCACGCGGTCCCATGGGCGCCCAAAGCGACATCGTTCTGCGCGGCGGCACCTTCCAGCAGGTGCTGGTCATCCTCGACGGCGTGCGCCTCAACGATGCCAACACCGGCCACTTCTCCAGCTATATTCCCATCATTCCTTCCGAGATCGACCGCATTGAAGTGCTCAAGGGTGCGTCGTCATCCGTTTATGGTTCGGAGGCCGTAGGCGGCGTGGTGCACATCATCACCAAAACCTTTGCTGCAAAAAAAACCGACCTGAAAAAATACAACGTAGGTGCGCAGATCAGTGCAGGCGACTACAACCTGTTCAACGTGCTGGCGGGCGTATCGGCTACCAGCAACCGCACCACGGTCAACACGGGGCTGCTGCTGAACAACGCGCTGGGCCCTCAGCTTCGCGGCACCCGCGGTTATTTCAATAATCATACGGCATCGCTTTCCATAGGCCACCACTTTAACGATAAATGGCACGCAGCCATCCGTACGGCATACGACAGCCGTGATTTTGCTGCGCAGAATTTCTATACAAATTTTGTTTCCGATACCGCATTTGAAGAAGTGCAGACCGCATGGGCCCAACTGCAGGTATCCCGTCGTACCGAAAGCAATACGCTGCGCATGGACGTGGGCTACAAGATGCTGGAAGATGAATACAGGTTCAACTCCGCATCCATCCCCAACAATAACAAAAGCTATTTGCTGCAGGCCCTGATGACTGATGAATGGAGATGGCGCGAAAACACAGGATTTACGCTGGGCACTCAATTCATCAGCAAGAGAATACGCTCCAACGACCGCGGCAACCACGACGTGGAGCAGGGCGCCCTGTTTGCGGTAATGAACTATTCGCCGGGCAACTTTTCCATCAGTCCTGCGCTTCGGCTGGATTATAACGAAAGAGCAGGCTGGGAACTGGTGCCCCAACTGAACCTCTCCTATCATACCGGCAAGTGGCAGTTGCGAGCCAGCGGGGGCAAAACCATCCGTGATGCGGACTTCACCGAACGCTTTAATAACTACAACAAAGTCTTTGTAGCCAGCGGGCGCATAGGCAATCCCGGCCTCAGCGCGGAACGCTCCTTCAGCTACGAGGCCGGTGCGGATTACTTCGCTACGGGCAGCCTTCGCTTCAGCGGCAGCTTCTTCCAGCGGTTTCACTCCCGCCTTATCGACTATGTGCCTACGTCTTATACCGACATGCCGCGGAAGGAAAACCTTTCTCCCACCGGCAGCTATGCCCTGGCAAAAAACATTTCGGAAGTAACAACAACCGGTGCGGAGCTCGATGTGCAGTTCTCCAGGCAGTTGGGTGAAGATCAGCAGTTGTGGAGCACCGTAGGATTGGTATGGCTGAACAGCAAAAGCAGCGATGCCGTGCCTTCGTTCTATATTTCATCTCATGCACGGTTCCTGGCTAATTTCAACCTGCAGTATTCCGTAAAAAGAATTACTCTCGGGCTGAATGGCCTCTATAAGAACCGCCTGCCGCAGGCCTCTGCCAATCCGGCCATTGTGCCGGTAAGCAGCGATTATTTTATTTTGAACGCAAAGCTGGAAGTACGCCTCTGGCAGAACAGGCTGGCCGCTTTTGTACAGGCCGACAACCTGTTTGACAGGAGCTATGCAGACCTGCTGGGTTCCCGCATGCCGGGACGATGGTTTACCGGCGGCGTAAAAATATCTTTATCCAAATAACAATATAAAAGACTGATATATGCAAGATGTTCTCAAGCAATTGGGCATTAAAGAACTGAACGGCGGCGTATCCACCGGCACGGAATGGATCGAAAGCAAAGGCCGCGTGATCTCTTCCTACTCTCCCGTAGATGGAAAAAAAATAGCGGACGTGGTTTGCGCCGATGACCAGGCCTACGACCAGGTGCTGGCCAAAGCGGAGCAGGCCTTCATCACCTGGCGCATCATGCCTTCGCCCAAGCGCGGCGATATAGTGCGCCAGGTAGGCGAAGCGCTGCGCGCCAAAAAAGAAGCGCTGGGCCGCCTTGTTTCCTATGAAATGGGCAAGAGCCTCCAGGAAGGCTATGGCGAAGTGCAGGAGATGATCGACATCTGTGATTTCGCCGTTGGCCTTTCGCGCCAGTTGCACGGCCTTACCATGCACAGCGAACGCCCCGGCCACCGCATGTACGAGCAATGGCACCCGCTGGGCATCGTAGGTATCATATCGGCCTTCAACTTCCCCGTTGCCGTATGGAGCTGGAATACCATGCTGGCCTGGGTTTGCGGCGATGTATGCGTCTGGAAGCCCTCCGAGAAAACACCGCTCTGCGCCATCGCCTGCCAGAACATCATTGCAGAAGTATTTAAAAAGAACGACATCCCCGAAGGCGTTTGTTGTCTCATCACCGGTGAACGGGATATGGGCGAACGCATGGCTGCAGACAACCGCATCCCCCTTGTATCGGCCACCGGCTCTACCCGCATGGGCAAGGCCGTAGGCGCTGCCGTTGGCGCAAGGCTTGGAAGGTCGCTGCTGGAGCTGGGCGGCAACAATGCCATCATCATATCAAAGAATGCCGACCTGGAAATGTCCCTCGTCGGCTGTGTATTTGGCGCGGTGGGTACGGCCGGGCAACGCTGCACCACTACCCGCAGGCTTATCATACACGAAGAGGTTTACGACAGCTTCAGGGACAAACTGGTAAACGCTTACAAGCAGCTCCGCATAGGCGATCCGCTGGATGAAAAAAACCACGTAGGTCCGCTCATAGACAAGGATGCCGTACAGGGCTATCTTGCTGCCATTGAAAAATGCAAGGCCGAAGGCGGGAAGTTTATCGTGGAAGGCGGCGTACTGGAAGGCGAAGGCTATGAAAGCGGCTGTTATGTAAAACCCTGCATTGCCGAAGCGCAGCCGCACTTCAGCATCGTGCAGCACGAAACCTTTGCGCCCATTCTCTACCTGATGAAGTATAGAACATTCGAGGAAGCCCTGTCCATACAGAACGGCGTACCGCAGGGACTCTCCTCCTCCATCATGACCCTGAACCTGCGTGAGGCCGAGCTTTTCCTCTCCTCCGCCGGAAGCGATTGCGGAATTGCCAACGTAAACATCGGCACCTCGGGCGCCGAGATCGGCGGAGCCTTTGGCGGCGAAAAGGAAACCGGCGGCGGCCGTGAAAGCGGCAGCGATGCCTGGCGCATCTATATGCGCCGCCAGACAAACACCATCAACTACAGCACCAGCCTTCCGCTTGCGCAGGGAATCAAATTTGATTTGTGAGAAACGGCAACCGATGACCGATGACCGATCACCGACAACCGATCACCGACAACCGATCACCGATAACCGATGACCGACAACCGATCACCGATCACCGTTAAGTGATAAGCCATTGACGATTCACTCTCATCGGTTATCGGTTATCGGTTATCGGTTGTCGGTTGTCGGTTACCCTCTCTCACTACTGCCGGTTGGTCAGGGAAATAGCCCGTGTAAGCTCTACGGAGATCATCTTCGTGGAGTCGCCCAGCACCTGCTGGTACCAGCTTTCAGGCTTTGCGGTTCCCGACTCCTGAATGATCCATTTGGCCAGCTCAATTACCTGGTCATTGGCCATCCTTACGGAGCCATGCGACTCTGCCTCGCCTAAGGATTTAAGGTCGCGGGTGCCGTGGATGCTGTAGGGTTTTTGATACACGATGCGTGCCCTGCCCATCGGGTTTTTAGCGCTACCCGGCTTTTCGTATTTTTTTCCATCCGCCCAATCGCCTTCCGGAGGCGCCCAGTCGGGGTTGAAATCGACCTGGTGTATCCTGAACAAGCCAATGGGAGTGGGATATTTGGCGCTGCCTACTGCAATGGGGTATTTCTTCACGGTGTCGGCGCCTTTCACCACCAACAGTTGTTTATCAGAAGTATCTATGACAATCTGGAATTGCGAAGAGGCGATCATAGTGGTATCTGTAAGCGCCGCAACGGTATCGGCCGTTTGTCGCTGCGCCGTATCCTGGTTTGCAGTATTGCCCTGATCCGCGCCGTCCGAGCATGCCTGCAGCACAAAAGCAAGTACGATGACTGCGGCAAGATTTTTTTTCTTAAGTTTCTGAATTACTTTCATGGGGAAGCAGGTTAAAAATTCGTGCCTAAAAATCAACATGATGCAAATAAAATTGGAATCCGGACAACTGTTTATTCTCCCATACCTCTTACCGGAATATAATGAAACACATCTGCTTCGTGCGGCCATGAGCCCCTGTAAATACACGGCTCGCAGCTCGAAGCATGCAGCTTGCAGCCAAAATCTACCGCCTATCAACTATAACCTGATTTAACATTTCCCCCAGCCAACCCTGTTATAGTTTGGCGAATCTGTATGAGTGGTTTCTTTTATTTTTACAGACTATACAATTTTGTTTTTACTAAAATGGCATATACAATGACTAATCATTTCAAACGGTCCGTACTGGCTACTGTAGTGCTGGGCCTCGGGCTGTCCGCTGCCGCCCAACAGCAAGTGCCCAACGATTGGCACCTGAAAGACCGGCAGAAGGACGGCTTTTACGGCATCAGCCTCGACAAAGCTTATGAATTTGTAAAAGGAAGAAAAAGCAATACCGTCGTGGTTGCCGTGATCGACTCCGGTATCGATACCCTTCACGAAGACCTTAAACCCGTACTGTGGACCAACCCCAAAGAAATTCCCGGTAACGGCATCGACGATGACAAGAACGGCTATGTGGACGATGTTCACGGCTGGAACTTCATTGGCGGCCGCGACGGCCGCAACGTTAAGGAAGACAGCTACGAAGCCGCCAGGGTTTACCACCGCTACAAGGCCCGCTTCGCCAATGTAAAAGACGCCTCTACCCTCAGCAAGGAAGAACGGGAGCTTTATGAAGAATGGAGAAGGTCCGAAGCTTCCATTGCAGGCAACCCCGAAGAAATGAGCAATTTCCTGCTGCTTTCCAGGTTCTACAAGAGCGCCGTTGCCGCTGATTCCTTACTCAGAAAGGAACTCGGCAAGGAGCAATTCAAAGCCACCGAGGTGGAAGCCTATGCGCCCACTACCGACCAGATGAAGAAGGCCAAAAGCTCTTTCCTCATCCTGTACCAGGGCCTCAGCCTCGAGCTTACCCGCACCAATACCGAAGTGCTGGGCGAAGTAG
>DASWNB010000468.1:0-1772 GCA_036399455.1 Flavisolibacter sp.
CGCATTCGTTGGCAGCGTTGAAATCGGCGCCCGCATCTTTCAGCATCCTTATAATAGCCAGGTGCCCCCTGGTGAACACACCGGCAGTATCGGCGGTTACGGAACACAGGTTGCTTGCGTCGTGAATATCGCGGTGCGAGAAGTCCGCCAGGTAGTGCAGCACGGTGTTGCCACGCCTATGCCTGTAGTTGACGGAAGGTATGTAAGGAAGAAGCTCCCGCACCATATCCGCATTCCCTATAGCCACGGCTTCGGCAAGCGCCGAAGTCTCGCCTTCGCTGTCCTGCCACAGCGGGTCGGCGCCGAATTGAAGCAGGTATTTGGCAATAAGGGGATCGTTCCTGCGCACGCTGTACCACAGAAGCGAACGGTTGCCCTCCACAAAGCTGGGATCTCCCTCTCCTTCCTCCAGCAGCTTGCGCACTTCAGCGGCCGGGCTGAACTGTACGGCGGCTGCCAGCTTCCAGTTCGCAATATCTCCCTGGCCATCTTCCGGCGGCTGATGCTCCAACAGGTAAGCAATGACCTTCCATGTGGCGGGAGTCAGGCGTTCACGGTCTTCGGGAAGCACGTAGTCGTACGGTATGCCGATGCTCACGAGCCAACGGGCAGCATCCACAAAGGCTTCATCGGGCCGTTCGGAAGGCATCATCTCCAGCAGTTCCGGCCGGCCTATCAAAGTAAGAAGCAACTGGTATGTTTCGTAATTGGCGGTAACCACACCGGCCCACACCTCCGGCGATACGGTCCAGCCCATCGCGTGGGCCAGCTTTGGCACTTCGGTAAAGCCGCCGGAAAGGGCCAGCATGAGCAGCGGGTCCACATTGGAAAAATCAGCGCCGGGGACCTGCCGCCAGGTCCAGGCAAACAGCTTTGGCCTGTTGGTAAGAGCGGTGACCATGAGCACTTCCTCTCCGCTGGCGCTGAAATCAGCCCAGCCCTGCGCCAGTTGAATGGAGTCGTCGGTTTGAAGTATGGGGATGAGCTTTTCCCATTGTTCTTCGGAAAGTTCCTGGGATACGGCGGGACGTTGCAATACAATACAAAGGATCAGCAACAGGCAGGTACGAAGCATAGTTTTGGTTGAGGTGCTAAAGTAGGGAATTTGGGAAGAAGTCCGGAGGGATGACCGATGAACGACAACCGATAACCGATGTTCTTTTTTGGCGCCCCGGTTATCGGTCGTCGGTTATCGCTAACCCATTTCACGATCGACGATTCACGATTCACGTCATTCACCATTCACCGTTCACCGCTTTACCATTCTCACCAACTGCTCGTTGCCGAGGACAAGGATGGTAGTACCGGCAAAGGAAAGGATGATGGAGAGATAATTGATCCAGGCGGTGTTGTCAAGGAGGTGCTTGTTGAGCAGGAGAAGGATGGGTGCGGCGGCTATGAGCGATGGAGGCAGGTAGCCGCTCATGCGGGGAGCCCTCCAGAACAGGAAAGCGCAAAAGATGAAGGAAAGCGCTACCAGGCCGGTTTGTATTTCGGGCATGTAGGGTATGTGGATGCCGAGGTTTACGAACACGTTGAAATAGGCGGCCCAGCACACGGGACATTTCGGGAAGAACAGGATGAACACCGGGAGGGCCACGTGGAAAGCATTGAGCAGCCGGGCGGCCGGACTGCTCTTCTTTTTTTTGTTCTTGTATTTTTCAATATTGCGGCGCAGCAGTGCGGAGGCGCCGGGATCACCAAAGCTTTCCAGCGCGGGATAGCCGTTCACCAGGACAACCGGCCTGCCGTGCTTTTTCAGGTGGCGGGGA
>DASWNB010000469.1:0-3283 GCA_036399455.1 Flavisolibacter sp.
AAGCGCCTCTTCCAAAAGACTTGAAGGCGCTGCTGAACCAGTTGCAGAAGCGGAAGAAGGTTTGAGGTAAAAGAAGCTGTTGGCTGATGGCTGTTGGCTGATGGCTTTGTTTACGTTCGGCCTATAAGTTCTGCATCTTAATTAAATTTCTTTTTGCGCAGGCTTTCTTTTTGTGCCTGCACTGCTAACAGCTATAAGCCAACAGCTATAAGCTTTTACTTGCCCGCCAGCTTTTCATTGAAGATGGCTACTTCCTTTGACAGGTATGCCTGGGTGCCGTTAAAGGCAGCCGTTGCTTCCTCTGCTTCGGCCTGGGTGAGGTATTCGATCTGTCCTTTCACCTAATTAAAACCTTCAAACCACGGAGGCTCCGCTAAGGAAAACAGCTTGCTCCCTTGGAATCAATCAAGCCTTTCCACGAAACCCACCGCTACCGTGGTGTTGCTGGATTCATCGATAAGGATGAAGGAACCGTTGCGGGGATTGTCTTTATAAAGATCGGTGAAGATGGGGCGGGCGGTTCTGATGGATACGCGGCCGATGTCGTTGAGATGGAGCTTTGAGGTGGTTTGTTCCTCCTGCATGGTCACTATGTCCAGGCGGCTTTGGAGAGTGGTTACTTTGGCTTTAACCAGGTTTATGCCGTGCTGGAGCAGGTAAGTTTTGCCGGGGGTCATTGGCTGCTCGTCCATCCAGTTGATGGTAGCGGTGAACCCATTTACCTGCGGGCAGATGGCGGAACCGGGAACGATCATGTTGCCCCTGCTGATATCCACGTCGTCTTCCAATTCAATCACGATGCTTTCGCCTGCCCGGGCGGAATCCACTTCCTCCCAGTCGCGGCGCATGGCCCTGATGGTGCTGGAGCGGAGCGAGGGGAGTACGAGGATGCTGTCGCCTTTTCGAAGCACGCCGCTGGCCAGTCGTCCGGCATAGCCGCGGAAATCATGGTGCTCATCGGAGTGGGGGCGGATGACCAACTGAACGGCGAAGCGGGCGGGCAGGCTTTCGTCCTTCTTGTGCACGGGCAGCCCTTCGAGGTAGTGGAGCAGCGGCTCCCCTTTGTACCAGATCATGCGTTCAGAAGGCCGTACCACGTTATCGCCGTCCTTGGCTGCAATGGGGATGAAGCTAAGCTCCCCTTCAAAGGAAATCTTCTGCGCCAGCTCCTCTACATCTTTGCGTATGCTTTCAAACACAGCCTGATCAAAATCCACCAGGTCCATCTTGTTCACGCACACAAACACGCGGTGCAGGCGAAGGAGGGAGGAGATGAAGAGATGGCGCCTTGTCTGCTCCACCACCCCGTTGCGGGCATCTATGAGCACGATGGACGCTTCGGCATTGGAAGCGCCGGTGATCATGTTGCGGGTGTACTCGATGTGTCCTGGCGTATCGGCAATGATGTACTTGCGGTTTTCGGTGGAGAAGTAAATATGGGCTACATCTATCGTGATGCCCTGCTCCCGCTCCGCGATAAGTCCATCGGTAAGAAGGGAAAGGTCGGTGAAGCCGAGGCCTTTTCTTTTGCTGGAGGCTTCCACGGCCTCAAGCTTGTCCTTTGTCACCGAACGCGTATCGTACAGCAATCGTCCTATCAGGGTGCTCTTTCCATCATCCACGCTTCCCGCGGTAGCTATTCTGAGAATATCCATATTGTATGTTTTTGGCTGCGCTGCGCTTGCCGGGATTAACCGCCAGGACGCGAAGACGCGAGGTTATTTAGTTCGTAGCCGTGAGTTTAAAAGTCGTAAGTCCTAAGTCCTGAGTCGTAAGCCGTAAGCCGGTGCAAAGGCCTTTTCCTGTAGGCGGCCCGGCTTTGGGCTTAGGACTTAAGGCTTCCGACTTCCGGCTCGGCTAAAGGCTCCGCTAAAGGCTTTTCACGATCATGCGGACGCACCACACCATTACCATGATGCCCACGGCGATCATCATGGTTTTGCGGGGCAACTTGCCTGCGAGGCGGGCGGCCATAGGTGCGGCTAAAGCGCCGCCCAGCAGCAATCCCAACACTACGTTCCAGTGGCCGATACCTGCTGTAATGAAAAAAGTCATGGCGCTGGCAAGGGTGACAAAGAACTCAGTCAGGCTAACGGAGCCGATGGTGTACCGGGGGCATCTTCCTTTAGAGATCAGCGTGCTGGTAACAATGGGTCCCCATCCGCCGCCGCCAAAGGAATCCAGGAAACCGCCTGCCCAGGCCAGCCATCCTACCCGCTTTACCTTGCCGGGCTTAGCTTCTTTTTTGAAAGCTTTGAACAATATCTTCAGACCCAGGAACATAGCATAAAGAGCTATAATGGGCATCAGCCATTTACCCGCCTGTTCGCCCAGGAATACCAGCAGTGCGGCACCGAGAATGGCGCCCAGCACGCCGGGTATGACCAGGTGCCGGAAAAGCTTTTTGTTTACGTTTCCAAAACGGTAGTGACTGTAGCCTGAAATGCCTGATGTAAAGATTTCGGAAGTATGGATGGCAGCGCTCATGGCTACGGGGTTCACGCCAAAGCTCATAAGGCAGGTGGCCGATGTAACTCCGTAACCCATACCCAGTACTCCATCCACCATCTGCGCCAGGAACCCGGCAAGCATATATAACAGGAACTGCCTGTCGAAGTAGGGCTTTGCTCCTGTCCATATATCCCTGACGGGTGGCAGGGGAAGATAGGAGATGATGATATGGCCCAGCACCATCAGGAAGAAGGCCAGCACCAGCCTCGAAGCCATCCTCCTGTAGAACCTGTCCGAGCCGGGAACCGGCCGCTCTTCCCGTTGTGAAGTTGCGGGCAGGGCAGCAGCCAGGACAAAATCGCTTGAACCCGGTTCATCGGGCAGGTACACACGCAGGTGGCGGGCCGTGGCTTCGGCCCTGATGCGGCGGTCGAGGAAGCTGTTGCCTGTGGCAGCAATCACCATCCCTCCCCCATTCAAATGAGTGGAGTCGTAATCTTCCTCCAGCAGTTCCACGTCCTTGTGCACGAGGGCCAGCTTCCTGATGGATTCATCAATTTTCGGGGCAACGAGGGTAATGGAAAGCGGGGTGGAATGCAGCAGCAGCAGGGACAATACCTCCAGTGCCTTTCCTCCTCCTCCTACAATAAGCCAGGACAGCTCCCCGGCCGGGATCAGCACGGACAGCATACGATTGCCCCCTGTGGCGGACTGTTCCTTAGGACCGGCCTTTCTCATTCTTTCTCATGTCAAGGTTATGGAAATAGAAGATGCGGGCTCCGTTGATAGAGCGGTAGCGGTTCCCCGCGGGCAGTTGCTGGAATACATTTGT
>DASWNB010000470.1:0-5244 GCA_036399455.1 Flavisolibacter sp.
CGTAATCCTAAATGCGCCGAATGCGGCCTGAAGCCAGTGTGTAAATATTACCACACTGTAGTAAAGAAAGCAGGCGCCGGGACCTAGATCACCCCTTCCCTCTCATAATATTCAAAGCCGGTCTTTACCGCCTGCTCCACCTGCAGGGCCAGGCTGTCGTCCAGCTTCTTTATGTGAAAGCAGGACTTGCCTTTCAGCTTCTTGCGCAGGTCCTCTCCTATTCTTTCCAGGTTAGCCGGTTCGTCGTAAACCGCTGAAAGATAGAGACCCACATAGGCGCCCTGGATGATTACCGCCCCGAAATACACCTGGTCCACCTGCTTGCCCCTGTACGTCACCTGCTTTTTGGAAACCAGCTCGTAGCGGCTTTCATAGTCCGAAACTGCCGTAAGGGGCGGCGAATAGCGGGACAGGATCAGCTTCAGCCGTTTGAAGATTTGGAGCCGTTCATCCGCTTTAGCGGTTGCCTGACCGCCGGTTTCTTTTTTTGGCGTAGAGGTTGATTTACTCATGATAAATAGGTATTTTATACCTGGCTCCAGCCGGCCTTGCAGCTGGCCCGGGCTTTTATCCTTTAATTTACGACCCTAAAAACAAAAATAAACCCTGAATGGCGACCATTACGACCATATACGAGTCTTTCAACAGTTTACTATCGCTACAGCCCCTGGCAACCGTCCTGAAGAAGATGATTGCCGAAGGAAAGCCGGGCGCCCGCAGGCTGTACCAGGGACTGCTGGATGAAATAGAATCCAGGCCCGGGCTGCTTGAGCCCCTGCACGACATCGAAAACCTGAAACCGCACAGCGAGCTGGTGGAAACCCTTCTTTCAACCATCTTTCCGCCCTCCACTGCTGCCAACCAGGGCATCTATGCCGTAGCAATTCCCTTCCGCCCCGAAACGGTTTATGCCTCCCCCGCCTTCCGTGAGCTCTTTGTTCCCGAAGGCACGGATGATATCGTTCTTCCCGATAACAAGACCAGCATCCAGATCGCCAAGGCTACGCTTGGATTGGCGTATAACGTTATCCTGAAAAAATTCTACAAGCTCCCCATACCCGTGGTGGCCAACACTGCTTACCCCTTTACCGACAAGGAAAGCGGCCTTACAAAATATTTCGAGCTGAGCCTGAACGCCCAGTTCGTGGATGTGAAGATCAGCAACACGGGTTACAGCCTGCCCAGCGATTTCTCGCCCCACCAGACGCTGGAAATAGAAAAGCTGAAAGAGCTTTTCCCGCTGGAAAACTTCCAGTTTGAAGGACTGGTGGTAATTGAGGTGAACGATGTTACCGCCAGCCAGGTGATCATAGAGATCAAGTCCGCCCTGCTCAACATCAACGCATTTTCCGACGTAACGGTTTACAACGAGCTTCAGCGCCACGTGCAAAGCCTTCTCGGGGTGCCCGACGTGAAGATCGGCATCACGCCCTTCTTCAAGATGAACGATTACTACCTGTACACCGAGGCGCACTACCAGAACAGCCTCCTGTTCAAGAGCGAGAAAGCCATCGCGGACAAGGACAAGATCAGCGCCCTTTCGCAGAATGCTTTCCGGCTTGACAGCCAGCCCGTGCTTTACGGCTCGGTTCGCGACAGCAAGGCGGACCGCAACGCCCTTATTCCCTACTACCGCGAGCAGGGCGCAGAAAGCCTTATCCTGTGCCCGCTCACCTGCGACGACGGGCAACTGATCGGCATGCTGGAGATCATGAGCATGGAAGACGACGCCCTGCAGTTCCATCACGTCACCCGCCTGGGACCGGCCATACACCTGTTTACGCTGGCCCTCGAAAAAAGCTCTGAAAGCCTTGAGCTGCAGATCGACAAAACCATCAAGGAACACTTTACCGCGGTGCAGCCTGCCGTGGAATGGAAATTTACCGAGGCGGCCTTCAACTACCTGCAGCACCGCCAGGTAAGCGAGCTGGCAAGAATGCCCAGCATCACCTTCGAGGACGTGCACCCGCTTTATGCAGCCATTGACGTGCGCAATTCCTCCGTGGAAAGGAACAATGCCATACAGGAAGATTTACTGGAGCAATTAAAGCTGGCGCGAAAGGTACTGGAAAAAGCCTGCCGCCTCATGGACTTTCCCCTGCTGAAGGAAATACAATTCCGCATAGACAAATACATCGACTCTACATCCGACGCCCTCTTGTCCGACGATGAAATGGTCATCTACGACTTTCTCCAGCACGACCTGGACAGGCTGCTGCGGCACCTCCGCGTCACCCATCCCGAGCTGAAGAAAACTGTTGATGAATACCTGGAACAGATAGACCCGCAGCGGCACATCCTGTACATGAAGCGGAAAGACTACGAGGACAGCATCACCCGCATCAACGACGTGCTGGACCGCTTTATCGACAGCGAGCAGCAGGCGGTGCAGGAATTATACCCGCACTATTTCGAGCGCTACATCACCGACGGCCTTGAGTTCAACATGTACGTAGGTCAGTCGCTGGCGCCGCACCGTCCCTTTGATGAAGTGTACGTGCACAACCTGAAGCTGTGGCAGCTCACGCTGCTGGCGAAGGCTGCCCGCCTCACCAACACGCTGGAGAAAAGGCTGGCCCTTCCGCTCCAGACCACACAACTGATACTCGCACACTCCGTTCCGCTCTCCATCAGCTTCCGCCGCAAGGAAAGAAAGTTTGATGTGGACGGCGCCTACAACATACGCTACGAGATCATCAAGAAGCGCATCGACAAGGTGCACCTGAAGGACAGCGAAGAGCGTCTCACCCAGCCCGGCACCATAGCCATTGTGTATTCGCAGCACAAGGAAGTGCAGGAATACCTGTCCTACATCGAGTTCCTGCAAAGCGAAAAGCTTCTCGGCGAGCGCATCGAGCACCTCGACCTCGAAGACACCCAGGGCATCAGCGGCCTCAAAGCCCTGCGCGTGGAAGTAAACCTCAGCACGGAGCCATCGCAGGCGCCCAAAGCGGAAATTTCGCGTGTAACGGCGAAGCAATTGTTGAGGAAGTAGCTAGAGATTCACGCAAAGGCGCAAAGAAGCAAGAGAGCTGTTGGCTGATAGCTGTTAGCTGATGGCTTGTTTGCGTCAGCCTACTGCAACACGTTAATGAACATGGTTTTGCGCAGGATCTTCGTCGCTGATCGTACACGGCTAAAAGCCATAAGCTATCAGCCAACAGCTTCACCGTACGGACCAAACTCACTTCCTCAACCTATCATTCATCTCAAGTATCTTCCTCCTGATCATCGGCTGTTCATCGAAGGCAACGAAATGCTTTCTGCCCTTTAGCCAGGTGATTTCGAGGAAGGGAACGTTTACCAGGTGGCGGCGGGCGAAGGAGGCGTTGGAAGTATCGATCAGCTCGTCCTTGTCACCCTGGAGGTACATGACGGGGATGCGGATGTTTTGCCAGTAGGGAAGCATTTTGCGGAGCTCTTCCTCGTGGTGGATCTTTTCGGCGTTGGCGGTGCGGAGCATGCGGGGGATGAACCAGTTGACCAGCGGGCTTTCCACGGCAGGGGTGAACCAGTACACCGTTTCTTCTCCGGGTGCAAGCGAGGGAGCAACAAGAACAAGCCCGTCAACAAGGCCGGGATGATCCATTGCAAGACGGCAGGCAATGGAAGTACCGTAAGAGCCAGCCATGATAATGACCGGCTTCTTCACCTTATTCAGGCTGTCCAGTATGGGGCGTATCATTTCCGCCTGTTTCTGTATGGAAGGCTCCGCATTCCCAAGGCCTGAATTACCGTAGCCCGGACGGTCCACCGCGTACATCTTGAACTTGGAGAGGAACTCGGGGTCTTTATAATAATCCTTGTAAATGCTGAGCGAGCTGGGCGAGCCGTGTATGAAGAGCAGCGCCGGCAGGCTGTCGTGCCCCATGGAAGCATAGCGCATGGTCCTGCCTCCCGCCCTGTAATACCTTACCTCAGCCGGCACCTTGTTCTTTGCGAAGAATTCCTTCAGCTCCTCATCACTCATCCTGAACTGCACAAAATAATCCAGCACCAGGCATGCCGCGATAAAGAGCAGGATAAACCCGGCCACCACTCTCAACAGCCGCCTCAACCATCGTCCTTTCCTTTTTCTCTTTTCCATGTTCTTAGGAACAATTTAAACATGATTAGGTTAACAGCAAAGAGAAGCTGTTAGCGATAGCTGTTGGCTGTTAGCAGGGCAGGAATACGAAAAAGAACCTGCGCAAAAAAATGAATAAGAGTAGAATCATCTTAGTTGAACGTGCACAGGCCAACAGCTATCAGCAACCAGCCAACAGCTTCTCCCGCCTTTTACCTTCTACCCCTTCCATGGCACTATTTTTTCACTTAATTCATTATAGAAACTATTGTGGTAATGGAAACATCGGGCATAGCCAGGTTTGGCGGGATGATCGGGATGACCCTGATGATGATGTGGTCCTTCTCACATGAAGTGGCGGCGCAGCAGGCCGACAGCCTCCGCGGGCAGAAGTATGTAACCATTGCACCCGGGCCGCAATACGCGGCTCCATCACTTCACCGGAAATTATGGGGAAAGCATTACCGCACCGAATGGGCCACCCCGGTGCAGGTTCCCGTTTTTTACCTCGATGCCGAAGCAGGCGGGCTGAAGCCTTACCGCTCCGGCGGCGGCAACCAGAGCAGAACCCTTCACCTGCGCGACAGCCGCGGCAGGGAATACGTGCTTCGCAGCGTAGATAAGAACTACGGCAAAGCCCTTCCCGAAATGTACAGCAACACCTTTGTGGAAGGCCTCATGAACGACCAGGTTTCGGCAGGCCATCCCTACGCGGCGCTTACCATTCCAACCATGGCCGATGCAGCGAAGATCTATCACACCAATCCCCGCATCGTGTTCGTGCCGCAGCAGCCGTCGCTCGATAGCTTCAACACCCGGTTTGGCAATGCCCTTTATCTCTTTGAAGAACGGGCAGACGACAACCGCGAAGACGCACCTTATTTTGGCAACTCAAAGAACATCATCAGCACCTCACAGCTGATAGAAAAAATTTATAAGGAGGCCGGCCACCAGGTGGACCAGCCCTCGTTCATTCGTGCCCGCCTCTTTGACATCTTCGTGGGCGATTGGGGACGGCACGAGGACCAGTGGCGCTGGGCAAGCTTTGAGCAGAACGGCATCACCATTTACAAACCTATCCCCCGCGACCGCGACCAGGCCTATACGAAATTCGACGGCCTTCTGACAGGGCTGGGCACCTCCGCCGCGGGCCTCAGCCACCTCCAAAGCTTTGACCA
>DASWNB010000471.1:0-1742 GCA_036399455.1 Flavisolibacter sp.
CGCAGCGCCGGGAACGCAGTCGCCGATGGCGTAGAAGCCGGGAACCGATGTCTGGTAGAACTTGTCCACGCTGATCAGGCCCTTTTCGGTCTTGATGCCGGTTTCCTCCAGCCCCATTCCTTCGGTATTGGCCTGAACACCTACTGCGCTCAGCAGCACGTCGGCTTCCAGCACCTGTTCGCCGCTGGCGGTCTTAACCGTAGCTTTTACCCCGTTGCCGGAGGTGTCCACCTTTGTCACTTCGGAAGAGGTCATGATCTGGATGCCCTGCTTTTTGAAGCTCTTTTCCAGTTCCTTGGAGATATCTTCGTCTTCCACGGGAACGATGCGGGGCATGAACTCAACGATGGTGACCCTGGTGCCCATGCTGTTGTAGAAATAGCCGAATTCCACGCCGATAGCGCCGCTTCCCACAATGATCATGCTTTTGGGCTGTTCGGGCAGGTTCATGGCCTCGCGGTAGCCGATGATCTTTTTACCGTCGATAGGGAGGGCGGGCAGCCTGCGGCTGCGGGCTCCTGTAGCTATGATGATATGCCTGGCTTCAACGGCCTGCTTCTTGTCGTCGGCGCCTGTCACCTCGATCTTGCCCTTGCCTGTTATCTTACCAAAGCCATTGATGACCTCGATCTTGTTCTTGCGCATGAGGAACTGAACGCCCCTGCTCATCTTGTCGGCCACGCCTCGGCTGCGCTTGATGACGGCGCCGAAATCGTGCTGGCCGCTGGCTTCAATACCAAAATCCTTTGCGTGCTTGATATATTCATAAACCTGGGCGCTTTTCAGCAGGGCCTTGGTGGGGATGCAACCCCAGTTGAGGCAGATGCCGCCCAGGCTTTCCCTTTCTATGACTGCTGTTTTTAATCCTAACTGTGCGGCGCGGATCGCGGCAACATAACCGCCTGGACCCGAACCGATAACGACTACATCGTATGCCATTTGTTTTGAGATTTACGATTAGATATTTGTAATGTCCTAAAGCGGCACGAAGTTACGGGAAAAGGTAAAAGGGTAGAAGGTGAAAGGCGAAAGGTGGAGGAATTAGGGATTAGGGGATAACCGCCAAGACGCCAAGGCGCAAGAAAAGACAAACGAGCCCACAGCGGCTCCGAATAACCTCGCGTCTTTGCGCCTTGGCGGTTAATCCTAATTCCAAATTCCCAATTCCTCCGCCTTCTACCCTTCACCATTGACCCTCCACCATCCTCCCAAACTGTTAAATCTCTGGTTTTCAGAAAAAATCCTCTATAAATTTGCGGTTTGCCTTCGCTGATAAGCTGTTTTTCCTTAGCTTTGCACTCCAAAATTTCCAAGTCATGGCACGAGTATGTCAGGTTACGGGTAAAGTTCCCATCGGCGGTAATTCTGTTTCGCATTCGAACATTAAGACCAAACGCCGCTTTTTGCCCAATTTGCAAACAAAGAAATTCTTCCTGGCGGAAGAGAACAAGTGGATCACCCTGAAGCTGTCTGCCGACGGTATCAGGACCATCAACAAAAAGGGCTTATACATTGTAGTTAAGGAACTGAGAGCCCAGGGTCAGCATATCTAATCGTTTATAGGCGGAAGCTTGCCCCCGGAGGGTAGTCCCGGCCAAAAACCATAAATTCAAAAACAATGGCAAAGAAAGGAAACCGCGTACAGGTAATCCTGGAATGTACGGAGCAGAAAAATACCAGTGTACCTGGTACCAGCCGTTACATCACGGTTAAGAACAAAAAGAACAATCCCGAGCGTCTGG
>DASWNB010000472.1:0-5289 GCA_036399455.1 Flavisolibacter sp.
GTCCTGCTGCTGCACGCTCCACTCGTACATGAGGGAGTTATGCTTTGTTTTCAGTTGTGCGTCGTAAGCGGGTGTGTTGGGATTTATTTTAAGATAGGCCTGCATGGGCGCCCAGATGCGGGACACGAAGAACTTGCTGAACCAGTTGCCGTCGCTCACCTTATCACCCTGGTGGCCGTGGGTGCAGAAGATATTCACCTTGCGGTTGCTGATGGTGGTCTGGAGCACCACGCCTTCGTATATGGGTATTTCACTGCCGTAAATGTCCTTCAACTGGCTCTGAGCAAAGGGATCGTTATCCCAGTAGAGATCGTGGTTGCCGAATATCTTGATAAAGGCATTCTTTGGAACAAACTGCTTTTCCTTTTGAAAAGAAGGCTGCTGCTCTTTTCTTACGGAGGTAAGGCTGTTCTCCCACAATTCCTCGCAATCGCCCAGCGCAACAAGGTGAAAGCCGTTCTGGTAATAATAGTCCAGCGCCGCCAGGTAATTCGGCTCGCAAAGCATGAAGTCGTCCGCGCCGTTCCTTCTTCCCTTGTGCTGGTCGGAGAAGATGATGAACTTGCCCGTCTCCCATTCGAAAGGTATCACCAGTCCTTTTTTCCTTTCACCGTTAAGAATCCTCGACAGCAGGTCGGACAGCGCCGCGAAAATACGCTGCCTGTCGGGCTTGGAGGAATAGCGCTCCGCCAGCCTTAGCACACGTTTCTGGAACAAGCGGATCAGTAGTTTGCGCATGGAGGGGATGAAGTGGAATTAGGAATCGGGAATTAGGGATTAGTAAGTTACGAGTTATTGGCTGCGGGTTGCGAGTGGCTCCGGTTCAACATTCAATCAATAATGATCTTCGCTTCCGGAATCTGCTAACAGCCAACAGCTATCAGCCAACAGCTTCCTTCCCGCAGCTTATCTCACCGCCACCATACTGATCTCCACGTTTACAAAACGGGGAAGAGCGGATACCTGTACGGTTTCGCGGGCAGGGAAATCGCTTTCAAAATAACGGCCGTACACTTCATTCACTTCGCTGAACTTGTGCATGTCGATAATGAAGATAGTGGTCTTGACCACGTTGCCGAAGTTCATGCCGGCTTCGCTGAGTACGGATTTAAGATTTTGCATTACCTGGTGCGTTTCTTCCTGTATATCCCTGTTCTTCAGGTTGCCTGTAGCCGGGTCTATGCAAATCTGCCCGGAAATATAAAGGGTGTCTCCTGCAAGTATGGCCTGGTTGTAAGGACCGATCGGTGCAGGCGCATTATCGGTTTTAATGATCTGCTTCATCCTGCAAATCTAGGGTTTCACGCAAAGGCGCAAAGAAGAAAAGCTGTTGGCTGATGGCTATTAGCTGTTAGCTGGGCAGGGCAGCGAAAGAGGGCCTGCGCAAAATGATGAATAAGAGTACAATGCCTGTAGGCTGAACGTGCACGGCTAACAGCCAGCAGCTATCAGCTATAGGCTTCTCTTCTTTGCGCTTTTGCGTGGAATACCTTCGTCTCGCCTTCTGCCCTCTACCTTTCTACCCTCTATCCTCTACCTTTGCCGGAAATTACAACCATGCGGATTGTTATTCTTGCCAATGATGAGTTGAAGGAGGAGTTGAAGCCGGAAGCGGAAGGAGTGAGATGGATAGAAAAGCCTGAAGAGTTTTCAGCACATGCGGATGCCGATGCGTATATCGACCTGCTGTTTGAGAACAATCCCGAACGCGTGGAGCTGCTGGGAAAGCTGCTGCCCCGGACGGTAATCATCAACAGCGTTATTCACCCCCTCAGCGAGATAGGCGCAGGATTCATACGCATCAATGGCTGGCCCACCTTCCTCAAAGGAGAGCTGGTAGAAGCCAGCGCAGAAACCGGGCTGAGAGAGCAGGCAGAAAAGGTTCTTTCCGCCTTAGGCAAGAAAACAGAATGGATCACCGACCAACCCGGCTTTATCACACCCCGGGTTATCGGCATGATCATCAACGAAGCTTATTTCTCCCTCGCCGAACAGGTAAGCTCCCGCGAAGACATCGACACCGCCATGAAGCTTGGAACCAACTATCCCTACGGTCCATTCGAATGGGCGGAAAAGATCGGGAAAGAGAATGTATATCGCTTATTGAAAAAGCTTTCCGTGGAAGAAAAAAGATATACGCCTTGCGAGACGATGACCGGTTAGCGACAACCGACCACCGAAGCCCTAATTCCCAATTCCTGATCCCCTATGCCTTCTTCTATTATCGGTCATCGGTGGTCTCTAATCGGTTACCGGCGCTCTGCGCAGCCAAAAAATTCCTACTTTCATTCCCATGAAACCACTATACTCTTTCTCCGCTCTCTTTCTGTTCCTGTTTCTCCTCACCAATTGCAACCGAGGGCCTTATGCCGAAACAAACCGGACATATAAGAAGCAGGCAAAAGAGCTGGTAAAAGGACTGCGCAAGCTTCCGTCCGATTCGCTTTCCACTATGCCCTGGGCGGCAGGAACCGTGAATTTCAACCTGCGCAAGCCCAATTTTGTTATCATCCATCATACCGCACAAAACAGTTGCGAGCAAACCCTCAAGACCTTTACTTCCGCGCAGAGCAAGGTAAGCGCACATTATGTCATCTGCCGGGACGGCACAGTGCACCATATGCTGAATGATTATTTCAGGGCTGCGCATGCAGGCGTAGGACGATGGGGCAATACTACCGACATCAATTCCTCCTCCATAGGCATTGAGCTGGATAATAATGGCTTTGAGCCCTTCCCGGAAATCCAGTTGGCGTCGCTGGCCAACGTACTGCAATCCCTCAAGACAACGCACAGCATACCTACATCCAATTTCATCGGCCACTCCGACATTGCCCCTACCCGTAAAGTAGACCCTAACGTGCAGTTCCCCTGGAAACCATTCGCCGACATGGGCTATGGCCTCTGGTGGAGCGATACCACCAATATGCAGGTACCCGAAGGCTTCAACCACCTGCAGGCCCTCCGCATCATCGGCTACGACATCAAGGACCCCGGCGCCGCCATCGCCGCCTTTAAAAGAAAATACCTACAGGTAGATAAGAGCAAGGAACTGACTCCCGCAGATACGAAGGTGTTGTTTTCGTTATACCAGAAGTTTTTGTAAAGCTGTTGGCTGATAGCTGTTAGCTGATAGCTTTTGATTTCGTGGAGCGATAGGCATTTTTTAATAAAATGTTGATAATGCCGCCAGAATGCCAGTAAGCAGGATGAAGCAAGGATGAAGCAATCTACAAGCAATCTACAAGCAATGTGGGAATAAGGATAAAGCTCGCGTTTTCTGACATCCTGTCGCTCCAATCAATCATCTTCCCGTCCAACATTTGCAATTCACCGTACGGAATCAAAGGCTATCAGCTAACAGCTATCAGCCAACAGCTTTCCCTAGTACTTTTACTAGTGCCGGGACCACTTTTATTGCTTAAATTAGTAACCATAAACTACGCCTATGAAATCAGTTCTACTCCTGATATGTTTATTGACCACTGGCTTTTTTGCCAGCGCCCAGGTACAGACCCTGCCCGAAGGCAGGTATGAGACCGTCGTTAAGGAAAAAGGCTCCAAGTGGGAGAAAGGCGATATTGTTATCCTCGACAATACCCGTTACAAAATATCTACCAGCGAGGAAACCGGCGAATACCGCTTCAGCGCCACAGCCCAGCGTATCTTCTTTACCTCCGGCCCCCTCAAAAGCGTCTTTGCCAAGACCACCCTCAACGGTAAAACCCCTGCCATCGTTATCCCAGCCTCCGAAAACGAGCAGCTCGGCCTCCGAGTAGCCACTGCCGATGTATGGGGAACGTATAAGCAGTAGGGAGCGGGAATCGGGAATCGTCAATCGTCAATCGTGAATCGTCAATCGTGAATGGGGCCATTTACGAAGCACGTTGCTTTTCTTTTAGCAGGCAGTCATTCCTTTTTCTGTAAATACTCAATATTCAAGCTGCCTGCAAAAGAAAAGCATCTCCCGCCATAAGCGACCTCATTCACGATTGACGATTGACGATTCACGCCATGGCAACTTTTTTGCATTACCTCCCTAAAATCTCTGTATGAATGTCAAAAGAACCTTTGGGATCATTCTTACTATACTTGGTATTGTAGGGCTTATCTATGCAGCTACCCTGTTTATGAAAGCGAGCGGGACGGAAACCCAGGTTAAAACCCTGATCGTATGGGGCGTATTGGGCGCCATATTCTTCTTTACAGGAATAGGCCTGGTAAAGGCTACCAAGGACGATGCCCGGCCACCGGTACAGTAACCGTCCGGAAAGCTTTACAGCCATTTAACATTGTTTTTGTCATGGGTTTGTCACGCGAGGCGTAGCTTTGCGGGACAAAACCAAAGCACATGAGAAAATTGGGCTATTTGCTGGCTGCACTGCTTCTGTCAGCCGGTATACACGCACAGCAGGTCACAGGATCTGTAAGCGATAACAACGGAAAGGCCCTTAACGGCGCTACTATCTCCCTTTTAAATGCAAAAGACTCAAGCATAGCCAAGCTGGCGGCCAGCAAGGACGAAGGCCGCTATACCATTACGGGAGTTCAGCCCGGCCGGTACCTGGTCAGCGCTTCCTATGTGGGGCATGTACCCCGCTACTCGGCCCCTTTTGAGGTATCTACTGCTGATGTCACTGTTCCCACTCTTTTAATGGATAAGGCTACCGGCGATATGAAAGGCATAGTGGTGACTGCCCGCAAGCCTATAGTGGAAGTAAAGGCAGACAAGACCATCCTGAACGTGGAAGGAACCATCAACGCCACCGGCTCGGATGCGCTGGAACTGCTTCGTAAATCACCCGGCGTACTGGTGGACCGCGACGATAACCTGAGCCTGAGCGGCAAGAACGGCGTACAGGTATATATAGACGGAAGACCTTCACCGCTTTCCGGTAAAGACCTGAGCGACTACCTCAAGTCGCTGCAGTCTGCCTCCATTGAAGCCATCGAGATCATTACCAATCCTTCGGCACGCTACGAGGCGGCGGGCAATGCAGGCATCATCAACATACGCCTGAAAAAGAACAAGGCTTTTGGTACCAACGGCTCGGTAAACGCGGGATGGAACATAGCCACTTTTGCCAAGTACAATGGAAGCGTTGCGTTGAACCACCGCAACGGCAACATCAACGTATTCGGTAACTATAACTACTACCGCGGGCTGAACATGAACTACATGAACATGAACCGCGTTTCGCCTCTCGGCACCCGCTTTATCCAGGGCAGCGATATGGTCAACAATAACAAGGGCAACAACTTCAAGGCGGGCATGGATTACTTCCTGAG
>DASWNB010000473.1:0-2235 GCA_036399455.1 Flavisolibacter sp.
TAAAATTTAATCTTACCGGGCCAGGTCACATCGGGAACGCCGTCGAGGGTCTTTTGCCACCACTCTTCGTAAATCTTGTTGTAATCGTGTACCGGCACGCGGGCCTGGAATTCCTTGCCTGCATGGCGGCTCAGCAGGATCTCGTCGAAGTGATACCGCTGCCCAAACTCGGTAAACCGTGCTTTCTTGAGCAGCCTTCTCAAGACTTTCAACTGTTGCCTCCGCGGGTCGTTTTGCGGCAGGCGCAGGGCCTCTGAAATCGACTTGGGAAGTTTAAAATCAATGATCCTTGCCATTCGCTACGCTTAATAGTTTATCAATAAAAATAGCACGGATTTTCGATGACGGATGACACGGGTTGAAGTTTTCGTTCATCATAGCCGCGAAGCCTTCCGTGGAAAGCCGAGTTTACCTACTACAATTCCATGCCATCTCCCCATTTGTCAAATCCTGCTAGGCCGAAATGGACCTGTAGTTCCTGAACAGCGATGCCAGGTCGCGGAAGGGTTCATAGTCCAACGCGTACCAGTAATCGAGCTGTTGCAGGCTTGATTCCGGCAGGGTTTGCTGCACCTGCCGGCTCATGCCGTTGGGACCCAGCACGGAAGGCCGCAGCCGCGGCAGCTTTGCATTCTCCCTGGCGTAACCTATCCAGGTTTTGCGGGCCAGCAGCACATCCACGCAGTGGCCAAAAAATCTTCCCGGCCTCTTCACCAGCAGCAGGTGCAGGGGAAAGGTGAGAAGAAAGAACAGCGCCGTCAGTAAATCAATCAGCCGCTTGAGGCGAAGGCTTGCCGGACGCGCCAGCTTCATCTCGGCTTCATACGAAACCGTTTCGCCGGATGAGTCGCTGGTATCGCTGCCCACTATACTGCCGCTGCCCACCGCATGAAACCTTTTCTTGAAAGCACCTGAAGTGCGCAGCGTGTGCCAGATGATCTGCCGGTAAGAAAGCCTGCCCGCACAGAAAATTATCTCCTGCGCATTCAAGGCCCTTGCCTTTCCTTCCATGTTGTCCCACGATGCAATGGACTCCGCATCCTCGCCGTTTATGTTGATGCGCCCGATGACCTTGTCGTCCAGCTCCCTGCTGCTCATAAAGTTTTTTACCTCGCCAAATTCTTCCCGCGCAGCGGCAACGAGTATATGCGGACGACCGATCTGCTCCACGGGCTGCCGCAGCAATTGCGCTTTCACCAACACAATTCTCAGCAGGTAAACGAGCATCAGTGCGGCCAGCGCTCCGAAGACCACGATGCCGCGGGAGAAGCGGTACTTCTCCGGCAGCAGGGCATAAAGCGCCAGGAGCACCACCGTGGCAATCACAGTGGAGCGTACCAGGTGGGTTGGCCGGTAGTACCGGTCGTAAAGTCCCGCGTAGTAGGCAGCCAGCAGGTAAACCAGTGTGAATACAGGGAAAGATATCACCAGCAGCCGTTCGGTGTACACAATATCCGGACGGATATACGCAGTCCATAATTCCTTTACCAGCCAGAACGAAAGCAGTATAAGCATGGCGTCGATGATGGGCAGTCCTATCCAGCGGATGAATTTGGCTAAAGCCGATATGGCCGCTCTTATCCAGATGGCGAACTGGATGGAGGTATGGAACACGCCGGCCCTGGTGCTGCCATAATGCTTGCGGGCAAAGACGCTCATGGCGTTGTAAAACATCTTCACGTAATTGAGGCTGCCCTTCTTGGTGCTTTCTCCCTTGAAATGGATGATGGTGGTATCGGCCACGTAGTAATTCTTGTAGCCGCTCTTTTGTATGCGGTAGCTGAGGTCAATGTCCTCGCCGTACATGAAAAAGGTCTCATCGAACCCGCCTTCTTTGTCAAGTATATCGCTGCGCACCATCATGAAGGCGCCGGCCAGCACATCCACCTCGTGGCTGCTGTCCTTGTCCAGGTGGCCCAGGTGATAGCGGCTGAACACCCTCGATTTCGGAAACAGCGCCGAAAACCCGAACAGCTTGAACAGTGCGGTAAGAGGAGCGGGAAAAGAACGCTTCGATTCCTTCAAAAACTTTCCGGAGCCATCGATCATCTTCACGCCCAATGCCCCGCAATCGGGATGCGTTTCAAAAAAGCGAAGGCAGCTTGAAAAGCTGTCCTCGGCCACAATCGTATCAGGATTCAGGAAAAGAATGTACTTGCCCGATGCCCGTTCCAGTCCCTTGTTGCAGGCCCTGGCAAATCCAAGGTTCGCGTCGCAGGCCACAAAACGCACTTC
>DASWNB010000474.1:0-8319 GCA_036399455.1 Flavisolibacter sp.
CAGCAATATTTTGATAGCTCATAGTTTATAGTTTCACCCGAGGAAGCTGTTGGCTGATAGCTGTTAGCTTATGGCCTGTGCACGTTCAGCCTATAAGCATTATACTCCAGTTCATCATTATTGTACAGAATCGCTGTCGCATCCCTGCACGGCTAACAGCCAACAGCTATCAGCCAACAGCTTCTCTCTCATACCAACTCCCTCAACTGCTCCAGCTCTATTCTTCCCTCGTAAATGGCTTTGCCGATGATCACTCCCCTGCAGCCGATTTCGCGGAGGCGGTGGACGTCGTCGATGGAGCTGACGCCGCCGCTGGCGATGAAATGAAGCCCGGGGAACTGGTCAACGATGTTCTTATACAGTTCGATGGAGGGGCCTTCGAGAGCGCCATCCTTCGATACGTCGGTACAGAACAATTGTTTGACGCCTTTCTCCATGTACTTCCGGATAAAATCGTACACCCAGATGTCGGTCTGTTCCAGCCAGCCGCTTACGGTTATCTTTTCTTTTTTAACATCGGCGCCAAGAAGGAATTTTCCGGGACTGAATTTTTCGAGCCATTCTGTAAAAGTATCTTCATCCTTCACGGCTATGCTGCCTACCGTGGCCAAAGCGCCGCCCGAGTTGAATACGATGCGTACGTCTTCCTCTGTTTTAATGCCCCCGCCAAAGTCTATGACCAGCGATGTTTTTGCCGCGATGGTTTCCAGCACTTTCCAGTTCTTCACCGAGCCGGCCTTTGCACCGTCGAGGTCCACCAGGTGGAGGCGGCGCAGGCCTGCGTCCTGGAACTGGAGTGCTACTTCGAGGGGATGCTCGTTATATATCTTCTTCCGGGCATAATCGCCATGCGTCAGGCGGACGCACTTGCCGTCAATAATGTCCACGGCGGGAATGATTTCGAAGCCTGCCGGTGTTTCCTGCCTTTCCTGTTCTTTCATGTCCTTTATCTTTTAGGAAGAGAGTGCTATAAAATTCCTGATGACCCTGTCGCCTGTTTCGGCGCTTTTTTCAGCATGAAACTGCACGCCGTAGAAATTGTCCTTTTTTACGGCGGCGGCGTACGGTATGCCGTAGTCGCATCCAGCAATGGTATAGCTGCTGTCTTCCGCGTAGTAGCTATGCACGTTGTAAATAAAGCTGTTCTCCTCCACCCCTTCAAAAAGCCCGGTGCGGAGGTCATAGATACGGTTCCAGCCTACCTGGGGCACTTTCAGCTTCAGCCCTTCGGGCCTGAACCTGCGCACCTGCACGGGCACGATGCCAAGGCAGTCCGTGTCGTTCTCTTCCGAATGACGGCACAGGAGCTGCATGCCCACGCAAATGCCCAGCACGGGCTGCTTTAATTGAGGGATGAGCCCATGCAGACCGCTTTGCCTCAGGCTTTCCATTGCACTGCTGGCCTCTCCCACACCGGGAAAGATCACCTTGTCCGCCGAGCGGATCTTTTCGTGGTCGTCGGTTACTTCGGCGGCCACGCCCAGGCGTTCCAGTGCGTTGAGGACGGACTGTATGTTGCCTGCGTTGTATTTTATTATTGCCAGATTCATTGTACTTTAGTTTACTGTGAACGTGCAGGATCAACCTGCCGTATTCAGGCGGAAGTAGCTCACCTGGTAGAGCGACAGCTTCCCAAGCTGTAGGTAGCGGGTTCGAGTCCCGTCTTCCGCTCTTCACCATTCTTCCCTGTAAATAATCCCGAGGGAGCCGGTTGTAAATTTCCGGGAAAATTCCGAATATGATGCAAAATTGTCATATACATATTTCCCGGTCCGGAACTTGTACCGCTTCCCGCGGACCGTATCATCCACCACCAGATAATAGCTCCTGCTCCGCCTCGAATCCCTTTCACTCCACCTGTCCGTTACCCGTCCTGAAATATCAAATATTTCCTGCTTTCCCAGCGAGGAGTTGCAGATCATGACAAGCCCCCTGTTGATGGCAAAGGAGACCAGGGCAAAAGCAATGGGAATCGCTATTCTCCCGATCCTTTTCTGCCGTGCAAAGCCTCCGGGAAACGCCTTGATGAATCCATAAAAGAAAGCCGCCGCCACCAGCACGGAAAAAAGAATCAGTGGAATCATGAGGCGATCGATGGTCTTGTCAAGACTTCCCGTATCGACATAGGCGTAGGTTTTTGTACCTACCAGGCCGGTCACCACGTACGCGATGGCTGCGGAAATAAAAAGAAATTGTTTCATGGCTAGTGCAGGATAGTGCTTACGAATCTCCCTGTTTCTTCAGGAATATTCTCAGCGTTTTCCAGGGCTTTTATAAAGGCGCTGCCGATGATGGCCCCATTGGCGTGGCGGCAGGCTGTTTCAAAACTTGCCTTATCGCGTATGCCAAAGCCCACCAGGACGGGGTTCCGCAGTTCCATCCCCCGCAGCCGCCGAAGGTATTCTTCCACGGCTCCAAAATCCGTATCGGAACCTGTAATCGAAGAGGAAGATACGGCATAAAGAAACCCGCTGCTCAGCTCATCAAGCTTCCTGATGCGCTCAGGCGAAGTCTCGGGAGTAACCAGGAAGATGAAGTCGAGCCCGTGACGCTCCATGATAGCGTGGTATTCGCTTTCGTATTCATACATGGGAATGTCGGGAATGATAAGGCCGTCCACCCCCACTTCCGCCGCTTTTTTGCAGAAGGCTTCAAAGCCGTATTGCAGTAAAGGATTGAGATAACCCATGAGCACTACGGGAAGACGTATCTCCTTCCTGAAATCCTGCAATTGTTCAAAGAGCCGGGGAATGGTCATGCCGTTGCGAAGAGCCTGCGCACTACTGGCCTGTATCACAGGGCCGTCCGCCAGCGGGTCGCTGTAGGGCATGCCCAGCTCGATAAGGTCGGCGCCGGCATCCTGAAGGGCTTTCATCACTTCCAGCGTGCTGTCCGGCCGCGGGTAGCCTGCGGTGCAGTACACATTCAGCACGCGGTGCGGCTTGTTCCTGAATAGTTCGCTGATCCTGCCCATATTATAGAAGTTCATAAAATTCCGAAACAAATGCCCACTCAGGGTCGTGCTCAATTTCAAAGCTGCTTTCCTTTTCAATGGAGGGAAGATAGTCGCCCAGGTATTCCTCCACCGCTTCCCTGTCCTTTGTATAAAAGATCACTTCCCGAAGGCGGTAAAGGGTGGTGTGGCCCACGTGAACCGTGCGGGTTGTTTCCTCCAGGTACCCGATCATGGTCTTTTCAATCTCCAGGAGGTAATCGTACTCCGCCCCTTCCGGGTGGCCGTATTCATTGAACACATCGGGAACAATGCGTATGAGCACCGAGTAAGGATACTCTGCCCTGTTCACTTCCCTGAGGTCGGTATTAATGATGGCCACCGCCGGGTAGCCCTCCACTTCAAATTCGAAACCGGTATATGTTGCGTTGTTGCTTTTCATATTGTGAATGGTCAATGGTGAATGGCGTGAATCGTGAATCGTCAATCGTCAATCGTCAATCGTGAATCGTGAATCGTGAATGGGTCGTTTATGGTGGAAGAGGGTTTTTGATAGCAAGAGTTTTAAATTTTGAATATTCGATTTTAAATTTTCAAGGACGTCCCTTAATCCGAAGCACCTGGATTATTGAGCATTGAACATTGAATATTGAAAATTAAAAAAATTCATCCTCCTGCCTAATTCCCAATTCCTAATTCCTTCTACCTTCCACTTCTACCTTCCCTCCATCTCCCTCATATACGCTGCCAGGTCTTTGTCGCCCCGGCCGCTGAGGCAGACTACTACGGTGTTTTTTTCATTCAGCTCCAGCTTGTCGAGGGCGGCAAAGGCGTGGCCGGTTTCGAGGGCGGGTATGATGCCTTCGAGGCGGGCTACGTTAAATGAGGCTTCAAGGGCTTCGGTGTCGGTAGCGCAAAGGAATTTGCCGCGGCCGCTGCGGTACAGGTGGGCATGAAGGGGGCCGATACCGGGATAGTCCAATCCCGCCGAGATGCTGTGCGGCTCCACTACCTGTCCGTCGCCGGTTTGCATTACCAGGCTGCGACTGCCGTGCAGGATACCATCACAACCGAGTTGAGTGGTGGCGGCGCTCCTGCCGGTGTCCACTCCTTCTCCTGCCGCTTCAACGGCTACAAGCGTTACTTCATCTTCTTCAAGGAAATGATAGAAAGCGCCTGCGGCGTTGGAGCCTCCACCCACGCAGGCAATGACGTGCGAAGGCAGTTCCGAGCCGGTCTTTCCCTTCAGTTGCTGGCGAATTTCCTGTGAGATGACGCTTTGGAAGCGGGCTACCATATCGGGATAGGGATGCGGGCCCACCACGCTGCCGATGATGTAATGCGTATCGTGCGGGTTGTTGATCCAGTCGCGGATGGCCTCGTTGGTGGCGTCCTTCAGGGTTTTGCTGCCGCTTACGGCGGGAATCACTTTTGCGCCCAGCATTTTCATGCGGGCCACGTTGGGCGCCTGCCGCTCTATGTCCTTCTCACCCATATACACGATGCACTCGATGCCTTTAAGGGCGCAGACGGTGGCCGTAGCAACACCGTGCTGCCCGGCCCCGGTTTCGGCAATGATGCGGCTCTTTCCCAGCCGTTGCGCCAGCAGTATTTGTCCCACGGTGTTGTTCACCTTGTGTGCGCCGGTGTGGCAGAGGTCTTCCCTCTTCAGGAAAATGCGTGTGCCGTATTTCCTGCTTAGCCGCTCCGCGAAATAAAGCGGCGTGGGCCTGCCCACGTAATCGTGCAGCAGCAGCCTGTATTCCTCCACAAACGAAGGTTCCTGCATGATCTCCAGATACCTCGTACGCAGCTCTTCCACGTTGCGGTGCAGCATCTCCGGCACATACGCTCCTCCAAACTGCCCATAATATCCCCGCTCATCCGGAGCAAACCGCGGCGTTTCCGTTTTTTTCATATCTGATAATTTCTTTTGTTTCTGGAACCGATAAGCGATTACCGATCACCGGTTACCGACGATAACCGATGACCGATTACCGAATTCCTAATTCCAAATCCCTAATTCCCAATTCTTCCACCCTAAACGACCCATTCACGATTGACGATTCACGATTCACGTCATTCACCATTCACCATTCACCTCCTTCACAAACCTCCCCACCTTCTCCATATCCTTCACCCCCGGCGATATTTCGAACCTGCTGTTCAGGTCCACAACGAAGAGGTCTTTCGCAACAGGATCTTTCCTGAATTCCTGCACCAGCGGCGCGTCTGTGGACTCTATGCCGCCGCTGAGGAAGAAGGGCTTTCCTATGTCCAGTCCCTTCAGGCGGTCCCAGTTGAATTTTCTTCCCGTGCCGCCATAGGCCTTGTATTCATCGCCCGAAGCTTTGACGGGAACTCCGGTATCGAAGAGGAACATGTCGGCGCAGTCGTAGTAATCTTTCAGCATCCATTCCACGTGGTCGTTCTCCGCGAAGCGGAAAGCCTTGATCACCCGGACCTGGCCCGAGAGCCGGGAACATTCGTAGGGAGTTTCATTGCCGTGGAGCTGCGCCATGTCGAGGCCGTAATCATCCACGGTCTTCATCACTTCATCGTAAGAGGCATTGACGAACACGCCAACCTTGTACAAGCTGAACTTTTCTTTTTTCAGGTCCTGCGGTTGAATCCCGAAGCCGGGCAGGTGCCTGGGACTGGCGCGATAGAAAATGAAACCGGCAAACTCCACTCCCGTGTCATCCAGTTGGTGTACCTGTTGCAGGTCCGTCATGCCGCAAACCTTGATCTTCATTCCGACTGCTTTAGTTGTTTGACAAAATGGGCAAAAGCAATCGCTGGGTCGGGCTGTTTCATGAAATGCTCCCCGATGAGGAAGCCCCTGAAACCGGCCCGCCTTAAAGATCGTATCGTTTCCACATCATTTATCCCGCTTTCTGCTACGGCGATCTTGGATGCAGGTATTTTTTTGATTAATTGGAGCGAGGCGTTGATACTCACTTCAAAGGTTTTGAGGTTACGGTTGTTTACGCCTACCATGTCCACCTCGTCGCAGATGTGGTCCAGTTCCGTTTCATCATGAAGCTCCAGCAGCACTTCAAGCCCCATGCTTTTTGCCGCGGCTGCCAGGCGCTTTACTTCGGCAGGCGGCAGGCATGCCGCAATCAGCAGTATCACCGAAGCGCCATAAGCCTTCGCTTCCACTACCTGGAACTCATCTACCATGAAATCCTTGCGTAACAGGGGCACCTGGTTGAAGCCCGCAGCGGTGAGGTCTTCAAGGCTGCCGCCGAAGAATTCCGTATCGGTCAGCACCGATATGCCTGAAGCGCCGTGGCGGGCATAGGCGCCGGTCACTTCTTCCACTGTGGCGCTGCTGTTGATAACGCCCTTCGACGGTGAGCGGCGCTTGAATTCTGCAATAACGCCCGTGCGGTTTTCATCCAGCAGGAACTGCTTTAATGAAAGCGGCTGCTGCTTGAACCGGGGACGGCTTTCCAGTTCCGCCATGCTCACCAGTTTCTTTCGTTCTTCTACTTCCCGCCTTTTATGTGCCGTTATTTTATCGAGGATGTTCATTGCAGTGAGATTAGTTTTTGAAAGCACGCATAAGCCTTACCGCTTTCGAGGCTTTCCACGGCGGCATTGTACGCATCATCATGCACAGGAAATTCACCGGTGCAGTGAAGCGCCATCGCGGCATTGGCGAGCACTACGGCGTTCTGCGCCCAGCTCCCTTTTCCCTTCAGCACCTTTACAAATATTTTTGCCGATTCCTCCACCGTGCTGCCGCCCTGGATATCGGCAGGAGCTACGCTGCGCTTGCCTGCCTGTTCCGGCGAAAAGATCTTCTCGCCCTTATTGGTGATCACTTTGGTATCGTTAGTGAGTGAAATTTCATCGTAGCCGTCAAGACTATGAATTATGGTGAAGGGCTTGCCGGTTTGCTGGAGCAGGTAGTTGTAGATGCGGGCCATCTCGAGGCTGTACACGCCTACCAGTTGGAATTGCGGCTTGGCCGGATTGACCATTGGTCCCAGCATGTTGAAGAAGGTGCGGAATCCCAGGTTGCGGCGTATCTGCGCCACGGCCTTAAGAGCAGGGTGGAATTGCGGAGCGTGCAGAAAGGTGAAGCCTGTTTCATCGAGCTCGCTCTTCAGCTTTCCTTCGCTTGTCCCGAAGCGGTAGCCGAGGGTTTCCATGACGTTGGATGCGCCACTCACAGACGAAGCGCCATAGTTGCCGTGCTTCGCCACTTTTCTTCCCGTGCCCGCCACGATAAAGCAGGCAAGGGTGGATATGTTGAAGGTATTCTTGCCGTCGCCCCCGGTGCCTACAATGTCCATTACTTCGTAGCCGTCCAGGTTTACGGGCATGGCCAGCTCAAGAAGGCCGTCGCGGAAACCCTGGAGCTCGTCGATGGTGATGCTCCTCATGAGGTAAACGGTCATGAGCGCCGCCAGCTCTGTTTCGTTGTAAGCGTTGCGGGCAATATTGAGCATGATCTCCTGCGCCTGCCCGCGGGTCAGCGTCTTGTGCTCGAATAAATGTTGAAGTATTTTTTTCATAATAGCTGTTGGCTTATGGCTGTTAGCTGATAGCTGCTGCCTACTGCTGCAGCCAGTTGCGCAAAATGGTTTCACCGTCGGGTGTCAGCACGCTTTCGGGATGAAACTGTACGCCCTGCACATCATATTGCTTATGACGCAGCGCCATGATATATCCCTGTTCATCCCTTGCCGTTATTTCAAGCTCTCCGGGAAATCCCTCCTCGCTTATTATCCAGCTATGGTACCGCCCCACGGTGATCTCCGCGGGAAGACCGTGGAAGAGATTACCGATAAGAGACGACCGACCACCGACCGCTTCGCTTCGGTCATCGGTTATCGGTTCCCGGTCATCGGTTATCGGTTGTCGCTCAACGGTTATAGGCGTTGCCACTCCATGATAGACCGTCGAGAGGTTCAGCAGCTTTCCGCCAAAGGCTTCGCCGATGGCCTGGTGGCCGAGGCAAACACCCAGTATGGATTTGGTGGGAGCATACTCCCTGATCAGGGGCAGCAGGCGGCCGGCTTCGGAAGGTATGCCCGGGCCCGGCGAAAGGATGATCTTGTCGTATTCATCCACCTGCTCCAGCTCAATGGCATCATTGCGAAACACATCCACGCGCCCCGGCACTATCTTCTGCACCAGGTGCACCAGGTTGTATGTAAACGAATCGTAGTTATCAAAGACGAGAATTTTCATTTGTCAGTCATTTAGTCCAAAGCCGTAAGTCTTAAGTCGTAAGCCTTTCCGACCAAAAGTTTATAATCTTTTTAACGCAAAGAGCGCAAAGAATACGCAAAGGATCGCAAAGATGAAGGCGGCCTCATTCACGATTCACGATTCACGATTGACGACCT
>DASWNB010000475.1:0-3654 GCA_036399455.1 Flavisolibacter sp.
GGCCGTCCTTCAGGCCGATGTTCTTCCAGGTGCGTCCGCCGTCCTCGCTGCGCCACATGCCGCCGAGCCCTTCGCTCACGTTGCCGCGCATGGTGTTCTCGCCTTCGCCTACATAGAGGATGTTTTCGTCGGAAGGGGCTACGGCTACGGCGCCGATGGAGCTGCCGAAGTATTTGTCGCTGATGTTTCTCCAGTTGCTGCCGCCGTCCGTGGTTTTCCACACGCCGCCGCCGGTAGCGCCGAAGTAAAAGGTGTTGCGGTTGCGGTAGCTTCCCGCCACGGCCCCGCTGCGTCCGCCGCGCCAGGGTCCTATAAGGCGGTATTTCATTTTTGAAAAGAGCGCATCGGAAGAGTTATCCGAAACGGCAACTGCTCTTTTCTGTGCATGAACGGAAATAGAAAAGGAGGCCAATGCCATGGTCAGGGCGATCAGTTTTCTCATTGTGTGCATTTGAAGCTTAAAAGTTACAACGGAGCGGGAACTTGAAAAAAAGAAATTGCTGCGGGAAGAAAGCTGATGGCCGATAGCTGATGGCTTTGAAAGCTTCGAGCTGCGAGCTGCAAGCTTCGAGCCGCTCCGATTCAATATTCAGTTGAATGATGTTGATCGTTGTCCAAATCGGGCTAACAGCTGTCAGCCATAAGCCAACAGCTTTCTCTTTACCATCGGTCGTCGCTCATCGGTTATCTTTTTCCCTAGTTTCGCCTCTCAAATACCACCCATGCACATCATACAGGGACAGCTTGTAGATATATTCAACAAAACCGTCTACCCCGCAGAGGTAGAAATAAAGGATGGAAAGATAGCGGTCATAAGGAGGCTCGACCCTCCTTCGGCCGCCGAAGGCTTGCCGCAGGCGCAGCCAACCTCAAACTTCAAACCTCAAACCTCAAACCTCCCCTTCCTCCTTCCCGGCTTTATCGATGCGCATGTACACATTGAGAGCTCCATGCTGGTGCCTTCGGAATTTGCCCGGCTGGCGGTGGTGCATGGAACGGTGGCTACTGTGAGCGATCCGCACGAGATTGCGAACGTATGCGGAATGGAAGGCGTGGAGTATATGATCGGGAATGGGAAGACGGTGCCTTTCAAGTTCTACTTCGGGGCGCCCAGTTGCGTGCCCGCCACCACTTTTGAAACCGCCGGGGCGGAGCTTGGCCCCGATGATGTGGACAGGCTGCTGCAAAAGCCCGAGATAAAGTATTTGAGCGAGATGATGAATTTTCCAGGTGTGCTGAACGGCGATGCGGATGTGATGCAGAAGATCGCTTCGGCAAAAAAATACGGCAAGCCGGTGGACGGCCACGCCCCGGGATTGAGGGGAGAAACCGCTGGCAAATACATCGCCGCAGGCATATCCACCGACCACGAATGCTTTACCGCCGAGGAAGCGCTGGACAAGCTCCACCGGGGCATGAAAGTGATCATCCGCGAAGGCAGCGCCGCCCGCAATTTTGAAGCCCTCGCTCCCCTGCTTAACGAACACTCCGGCAATATGATGTTCTGCAGCGACGACAAGCACCCGGACAGCCTGGTGGAAGGACACATCAACCGCCTCTGCGCCCGTGCCGTGGCCCAGGGCATAGACGTGTTCAAGGTGCTGCAGGCGGCCTGCATCAATCCCGTTCTTCATTACAAACTGGAAGCAGGCCTTCTCCGCGAAGGCGATCCCGCCGACCTGGTGGTGGTGAGGGACCTCAAGAGCTTTGATGTGCTGCAAACCTATATCAACGGCGAGCTGGTAGCCGAAAACGGCAAGACCCTCCTGCCCCTCTCCTCCGCTTCGGTAATCAACAACTTTTCCTGTAGCCGCAGGCAGCCGCAGGATTTTGCGTATGCCTCCGCAAGCGATAGCGAAGTGCCTGTCATTGAAGCGCTGGACGGCCAGCTCATCACCAATAAAATTTTTGGAAACCCTGTAACGGATAACGGACAACTGCACAGCAACGTGGATGACGACATCCTCAAAATAGTAGTAGTGAACCGCTACCACGATGCGCCTGTCGCCAAAGGCTTTATCAGGAATTTCGGGTTGAAGCGCGGCGCCATTGCCTCTTCGGTAGCGCACGATTCGCACAACATAGTAGCCGTAGGTGTGGACGATGAAAGCCTTTGCAGGGCGGTGAACCTCGTCATCGATCACCGGGGCGGCGTAAGCTGCACAGGCGCCGGCGAAGACCGCGTGCTGGCCCTTCCGGTTGCCGGACTTATGAGCACCCGCGACGGCTACGCCATAGCCGAAGAATACGCCGCCATCGACCGCGCCGCCAAAGAGCTGGGCTCCACCCTCGGCTCGCCGTTCATGAGCCTTTCCTTCATGGCATTGTTAGTGATTCCGCATTTGAAGCTGAGTGATAAAGGATTGTTTGACGGGGATGAATTTAAACTGGTGAATGGTGAATGGTGAATGCCGGGAATCGTCAATCGTGAATCGTGAATGGGGGAACCACGAAGGCGCGGGGGCACGAAGGTTTCACAAAGAGCTTTGTGCGCCCTTGCGCTTCGCGTCTTTGGTTACCAAACCTTTTTAAAAGAACGAATGCCAAAAGGCTGTACGTGCACAAGACAAAAGCCATCAGCTATCGGCCATCAGCTAACTTTGCAAAACAGGATCATCTCCTTTAACCCTTAATCAACAATCATGAAATACAGAACATTTGCCGGGAAGGAACAGCTTTCGGCTATTGGCCTCGGCTGCATGAGCATGAACCACGGCTATGGCGTACCCAATGATGAGGAATCCATTGCCACTCTTCACCTTGCCCTGGAGCTGGGCATTAATTTCTGGGATACGGCAGACATTTACGCGAATGGCAGGAACGAAGAGCTTATTTCAAAAGTGCTGGCGCCGAACAGGGAGAAAGTATTTATTGCTACCAAGTTCGGCTTTACTCAAAATGCAGACGGCACAACGTCTTTTGATGGCTCGTCCCGGCACATGAAGAAGGCCGTGGAGGCCAGCCTGAAGCGCCTGAACATCGATACCATCGACCTCTATTATGCCCACCGCATCGACCCTAACGTACCGGTAGAAGAAATGGTTGGAGCTATGGCGGAACTGGTAAAGGAAGGAAAGGTCCGTTACCTGGGTCTTTCCGAAGCATCCGCCACCTCTATCCGGAAAGCTCATGCCGTACATCCCATCAGCGCCGTGCAGAGCGAATATTCCCTGCTGACCAGGGATGTAGAAAAAGCTGTTCTGCCCGTATGCAAGGAATTGGGAATAACACTCGTGCCTTTCAGCCCGCTGGCGCGGGGGCTGATGACCAATACACTGGACCTCTCCGCCTTACCTGACAGCGACTTCCGTAAAAGACTACCCCGCTACCAGGAGGAACACCAGGAGAACAATGAGCAACTGGCATCCGCTTTTGCCGCTCTGGCACAGGAAACAGGCTGCTCGCCTGCCCAACTGGCGCTGGCCTGGGTACTGGCGCAAGGCGATCACATCATTCCCATTCCCGGAACAAAAAGACGTAAATACCTTGCCGATAATGCCGGTGCCGTGGACGTACAGCTATCGGCAGAACACCTGCAAAAGATTGAAAGCCTGCTGGCCCAATTTCCCAACATCGGCGACCGGTACGACGAAGCGAGCTGGAAGATGGTGGATAGAGAGAGGTGAATGGTCAATGGTGAATAGGGTCGTTTAT
>DASWNB010000476.1:0-4536 GCA_036399455.1 Flavisolibacter sp.
CAACACACACACATGAAAAAATCCTTCTTAAGCGGATTAGCCGCTTTGCTGCTCTTTGGTATGTCGTGTCAGAAGCAGGACAAAACCAGTGAAAACACCCAGGAACCCGAAACCGCCGACAGGAAATGTGCTTCCCAGGAAGTCCTGGACGCCCAGTTGGCCGCCGATCCCTCCAGGGCTGCCCGCATGGACGAGATCGAAGCGTTTACACGCCGTTACATGGCTGACCAGGGCCAGTCTGCCCGCACCAATGCCATCAGCATTCCCGTAGTAGTGCATGTGGTTTACAACACCGCATCTCAAAACATTTCCGATGCCCAGATCCAGTCCCAGATCGCCGTTCTGAACGAGGACTTCAACCTGGCGAACGCCGACCATTCGCTGGTTCCCTCGCATTTCGCCGGGGTTAAGGCCAATGTAGGCATCCAGTTCACCCTGGACCGCGTGATCCGCAAGGCTACCTCCAAGAGAAGCTTCGGCACCAACGATGCCATAAAGAAGTCCTCTCTGGGTGGCAGCGATGCTGTTGATCCCTCCAACTACCTGAACATCTGGGTGGGTAACCTGAGCAACGGCCTGCTGGGCTATGCGCAGTTCCCCGGCGGCCCCGCAGCCACCGATGGCGTTGTATGCCTCTACTCTGCTTTCGGCAGGACCGGCACGCTCGTCGCCAACTACAACAAGGGCAGGACTGCCACTCACGAAGTGGGTCACTGGCTGAACCTCCGCCACATCTGGGGTGACGCTACCTGCGGTAACGACCTCGTAGGCGATACCCCCGTGCACAACACCTCCAACGGAGGCTGCCCTTCAGCAGACCACAGGAGCACCTGTACCGGCACTCCCCTGGAAATGTGGATGAACTACATGGACTACACTTACGATGCGTGCATGTACATGTTCACCACCGGCCAGAGCACCCGCATGAACGCGGTATTTGCTGCCGGCGGCCCCAGGGCCAGCTTTGCCAACTAATTAGCTATCGGCAAATAACCTTAAAAGAGAAAGCCTCACAGGAATGTGGGGCTTTCTCTTTTATGCGGTTCCTGGTTTCTTGTCTCTTGTTTCTGGTTCCTTAGGTGTACGTTTTCTCTCTAAGGCAAAAGGTAGAAGATCAACCACGAACGCGCAGAGACGCGGAGGCTTCACTAAGAAAAGGAATGTACCATTTAGACATTATCCGCAGGCCTTGCTTCGAAGTCTCCGTAGGGTAAGTTTTCCTGGTTTAACCGCTAAGACGCGAAGACGCGAGGAGATTTCACGCAAAGGAAAGGCAAAGAAATGGTCGCCTGAACCGCACTCTTTCTCTTTCTGTTTCTTTCTGTGTTCCCACGCCTCCGGAGTTATAAACATAAGAAGAGCGCAAGGAAGGCCTTAAGCGGCCTTAGGGTTTTTGGGAGCTTGCGACCCTTCTTTGCGTTCTTCGCTGGATAGTAGCCACGGAGACGCCGGAACACTGCGAGAAACACGAAGGAAAAAACTATGGTGCAAACGACCGTTTCTTTGCCTTTCCTTTGCGCCTTTCCCGCCTGTTGCGGGACAAGTGCGTGAAATCTCCTCGCGTCTTCGCGTCTTGGCGGTTAACCCAGGAACGCTTCCACCCACGGAGGCCTCGAACCAAGGCCTGTGAATAATGTCTAAAGGTATAACCACGAAGGCACAAAGACACGGAGGCTGACCAAAGAGAATCGGTCATCGGTTGGCTATTATCGCTTATCCCTCGGTTGTCGGTGGTCTATTATCGGTTATCTAATTCAACGTCAACACCAAATCATCCGTTTTCACCATAGAGCCGGGAGATAAAACTATGGAGCTGATCTTCCCCGCCTGTGTGGCGGTGATGGTGGTTTCCATTTTCATGGCTTCTATAACGAAGAGTGGCTGGTTTTGCTTTACTTCTTCCTGCTCCTTAACCAGCAACTGAGAAAGCTTGCCCTGCAAAGGCGCGCCTACCTGGCGGGGATTGCCTTTGTCTGCTTTTGCATTCTCCCTGCTGACGGTTTTGATGGAGCGGTCCTGCACTTCAATGATGCGGGTCTGGCCGTTGAGGCGCATGAATATCTTACGCACGCCATCCTCGTCCGGCTCGCTGCAGGTGAGCAGGCGCACAAGAATGCTCTTGCCTTTATCTATTTCAATCAATACTTCCTCGTTGGAGCGGAGGCCATAGAAAAAGTTCACGGTGGGTATGTGCCATACATCGCCAAACTCCATTCTCTTCGCATAATACTCTTCAAATACTTTGGGATAAAGCAGCCAGGAAAGCAGGTCGGTGAAGCCGAGGGATGGATCGAATTTCTTGCGCAGGGCTTCCAGCTCTTTATCAAAATCAACAGGCTTCAGGTGCTCGTTGGGACGATCCGTGTAAGGCTTTACATCTTTCAGGATGATCTTCTGCAGGGTGGGCTCAAAGCCGCCGACAGGCTGGCCGATGTCGCCCCTGAAGAAGGAAACCACGGACTCGGGGAAAGAAAGATTATGGCCTTTCTTCAGCACGTCATCCGCAGTGAGGTTGTTGGTGACCATGAACAGGGCCATGTCGCCCACCACTTTCGAACTCGGCGTCACCTTAACAATATCGCCAAACAGCTCGTTCACTTCGCGGTAGGATTTCTTGATCTCCTCCATCTTGCCGCCCAGGCCAAGCGATTCCGCCTGCGGCTTGAGGTTGGAGTACTGCCCGCCGGGAATTTCATGGTAGAACACTTCGGCGCTGCTGGCCTTCAGGCCGCTTTCAAAGGGATAGTAATATTCACGAACGGTTTCCCAGTAAGTGGAGTGCTGGTTGAGCGCTACGATGTCGTAAGGATTTTCACGCGGGTGGAATTTCATCATTTCCACAACGGCGTTCAGGTTGGGCTGCGAGGTGAGTCCCGACAGTGCGCCGATGCAGCAGTCCACCACATCCACTTTGGCTTCGATGGCCTTGAGGTAGGTGGCGCTTTGCAGCGAGGAAGTGTCGTGCGTGTGCAGGTGAACGGGGATCTTCAGTATCTGCTTGAGCTCGCTGATCAGCTCGTAAGCGGCCCAGGGTTTCAGCAGCCCGCTCATGTCCTTAATGGCCAGCATGTGCGCCCCGGCGTTCTCTATATCCTTTGCAAATTGCTTGTAATAATCCAGCGTGTACTTGGTGCGTGAAGAATCCTGTATATCGCCGGTATAGCAGATAGACACCTGCGCGATGGATTTGGTGCGGTTGCGTACCGCCTGGATGCTCTTCTCCATATTGGGCATCCAGTTAAGCGAATCGAAGATGCGGAACACGTCGATGCCCGTTTCGGCGCTCTTCTCCACAAAGGCTTCCACGAGGTTGTCGGGATAGGCTTTATATCCTACCGCATTGGCGCCGCGCAGCAGCATCTGGAGCAGGATGTTGGGAATGGCCTTGCGGAACATCTGCAGCCTGTGCCAGGGGTCTTCGTACAAAAACCGCATGCACACGTCGAAGGTGGCGCCGCCCCATACTTCCATGCTGAAGGTTTGGGGGAAACGCTGCGCAAAGGCCGAAGCCACCTTCAGCATATCGAAGGTGCGCATGCGTGTGGCCAGCAGCGACTGGTGCGCATCGCGGAAAGTGGTATCTGTATAATATACCTGGTCTTCCTTCAGCAGCCATTGGCAGAATTCGTCGGGGCCCATCTGCTCCAGCTTTTGCCGCGTGCCGTCAGGGATGGGCGACGAAGCATCGTAAGGGGGGATCAGCGGCTTTTCGAACTTGCGGTTCTTGTCGGGGTTCTTTACATCGGGATGGCCGTTGATGCTGATGTCTGCCAGGTATTTGAGGATCTTGGTTCCCCTGTCCTGTGCTTTCTTTATATCAAATAGTTCCGGGTATTGCTGCAGGAAGTTGACCGTAGCGTCTCCTGCCAGAAAGCCGGGATGGTTGATGATGTTGAGCAGGAAGCGGATGTTGGTCTTTACCCCGCGGATGCGGAACTCCCGCAGTGCCCGCTTGAGCTTGCGCACCGTGTCTTCGATAGACGATGAGTGTGCGGTCACCTTTACCAGCAGCGAGTCGAAGAAGGGAGAAATTTTCACGCCGTTGTACACGCTGCCTTCGTCGAGGCGGATGCCGAAACCCTGGGCGCTGCGGTAGGCCAGCACGGTTCCGTAGTCGGGCATGAAGTCGTTCTCGGGGTCTTCGGTAGTGATGCGGCATTGTACGGCAAAGCCGTTCTTTTTTACTTCATCCTGTTTTGGCAGCGCAATCACCTTATCGTGCAGGGCGTGGCCTTCGGCTATGTGTATCTGTGTTTTTACCAGGTCGATGCCGGTGATCATTTCGGTAACGGTGTGCTCTACCTGTATGCGGGGGTTCACCTCTATAAAATATACCTGGCCGGAGCGGTCCACCAGGAACTCCACCGTGCCCACGTTGTTATAGCCTACTTTCCGGCATATCGCCACAGCGTATTCATATACCTTGTTGCGGGCATCTTCCGCCAGGTTGAAGGCGGGGGCCACCTCCACTATTTTCTGGAAGCGCCGCTGCAGGCTGCAGTCCCGCTCAAACAGGTGCATCACGTTCCCATGCCT
>DASWNB010000477.1:0-4747 GCA_036399455.1 Flavisolibacter sp.
CGCAGCAGAGGGCGGCGCCCAGGTTCACGGCCGTGGTGGTCTTTGCAGATCCGCCTTTTTGGATAGCTATGGATATTACCGGCATACTGGTTATTTATCGTTAAAGTAAAACTGAACTTTTTCCCATACACGGGCGCCCACCTGCTCACCCATTCTCTGCCCGTCCTCGTTACCCTTCCTGAAATGAATGCCGCCGTATATCCGCGACATGCCCGCTTCTTCGGCGGCAGCCGTAAAGGTCTTCCACGGTGTCAACTGTATGTCTTCCAGCGGCTTTCCCGGCTCAATAACTGAGCTGCCTTTTTCCAGCACGCCCGCAGCACCAAATTCGTCACTGCCCGTAAAGTTTTTGAGGATGACGGCAGATGCGCGGCTGAAGGTGCTGTGACCCGACGTATGCTCCGCGAAAGGCGGCGTGGGTATGTAGGGATTCCAATCGCGCTTGCGCAAGAATTCCCTGATGGCGGTAATTGGACGCACCGAGTTGTATTTGCGCTTTGCATCCCAGCAGGCGATGGAGGCATCCAGCAGTGCGTTGCACAAGGCAAAGAAAAGCTTCACGCTATCGGATTCCGAATAATCCTTGCAATGCGTATCGGCAAGGTATTGTGCTATCTCGCACCAGTGGCCGGGTGGCGTTACAGTTCCTGCTCCATCGGCCCAATATTCCGCTATGGCTTTTTGCATGGGGTTAAGGGCCTGGCTGATGTTGTACACTTCCTCCACCTGCTTGCGGAACTCCACGGGATTGTCCTTTGTATTGTAAGGCGCTGTGGGCCTGAACTCCCAGGCGTAATGCAGCGCAAAAGGCTTCACCAGCGGCCAATGCGGAAGCAGGAAGGTTTGCGGCTTGCCGTCGGCGCCGGTCTGCGGCTGCCAGTAGTTCACATTCTTTACCGGGGCAGGAAGCGGAGGATTTTTCGGTACGTAACCGGTATAGTCGGCCAGCGGTGCGGCATGATGGAAGATGCCCTGTTCATTGGCGCCGTCGCCGCTGCGGTATTCGATCAGCAGGCGGGCCACCAGGTTTCCTATGCCTTGCGGCGAAACCGTGTCCACGGAGCGGTCATCCGGATCATAATCCGATTCCTCCATCAGCTTACGAAAAATATTCCGGTGCTCCGGCGGAAGCGCCAGCCAGAAAAGATGCGTACACACAGCAAAAGCGGCATAGGAAATTGCCCTGGGCATGTCATCATCCCCGCAGTCGTCATGATGCTTTATATAACGGGCAGTAGTGATGCTGATGGCATTGGGCTGGTACACGCTCCATGCATCGTACATGGCGGTATGCGCCATAGCCAGGCACCTTGCAGCCAGCGGCGGCGAAGTACGTGTGAGCTGAATGGCCTTCAGTACCAGTTTATTCCAGCGTACAGTCAATGGTGATTTTTCGGGCATGTTTGTAGTTTAGCTGTTAGCTGATAGCTGTTGGCTATTAGCTGTGTTCATCGGTTATCGTTCATCGTTTATCGTTAATCGGTTATCGTTCATCGGTCATCGGTTATCGTCCTCACGTATCTACCCTCACATCCCCGCTCAGCACGCAGGCCGGGTCGTGGTCGGTACTGAACCAGAACTGGAGGTAATAGGTTCCGCTTTCAAGGTCGTACCAGGTGGCGCTGTAACTGCCGCCTGTAGCCGGAAAACCAAAGGAGCCTTTTTCCTTATCGAACCAGTTGTTCCTTTCCTGCACCAGTGTTGCGTAATAGGTATCGGGAAGACAGCCGGGCATGTTCCATTCGGCATCGCTGGTCAGTGTTGCCGTGCCTGCATTAACGGGAAATCTCCTCGATTCCAGGAACCTGTGCTGAATGCGGATGGTGCTGGAGAAGCCGCTGCCCGAACCCGGCTCGCTGCCCGGCCTGGGTTTGGTCTCATCCCAATCCTTACCTGCAAGGCGCTGCCCCGCCAGACCCAGCCTGCCGCGTCCATAGTAGCCGGGCTCAATGTCGCTGGCGGTCTGCCCGCTCAGTCCACCCCAGGCAAATCCAAGGTCGAAAAGATCGGGGCGGCTGTTCGTCAGCTCCGTAATCAGGGTGGCTGCGCGGTCGTCTATGTCGTTTTCCTGTACATACACGCCCAGGTGGAAGCCGTAATGGTTTTTATATGTTTCCAACTGGCTTACCACGTTGTTCTTTATCGCGTAGCTTGCCTTTGTATCGTCAGGAGAGAGAGAACGCTCGAAGCTGACAAGGCTACCCGCGTTGAACATCACCGTAGCACCGGGCCTTACCCTGTTTCGAAGGCAATCCTCCTGCAGGTTGCCGGCGAGGTGATAAAATCTTACTTCCGTGGGGCCGGCATAGGTTCTGCCATCCACCACCTGGCTGTTGAGGCTGAGGCCCTCCAACTCACTGTGCTTAAAACTGCCTACCCCATATACCAGCACTCCGCGGAGGTTAAGGTCGCGGACAAGGGCGCCCAGGATTGTAGGAGTAGCGTCCCTTGATTTAATATCGAGCAGCACGCTGAAGGTTTCCTTGCCAAACATGGATTTGTACATGTTGATGACCTCCGTAAAGCTCATCTGGTTTTGGAAAGTCCGGTCGGCCGCCTGGTCATCGGGAGAGTTTACTCTTGGATGGAGATCGGGGTTTTCAAATTCATCGGCCAGGTCTTCCCAATTGACGGCAGTAGCCAGCCTCAATGCCCTTCCGAAAAGGTCCATCCATGCGCCGGGTCTTACGCCACCCTGATCGGATTTGCGGGTACCCCGCACGTTTCCGTATTGCCTCCTGTCCAACACGTTCTCTCCCAGTGTCTGGCCCAGCGTACCGTGTGCAATGATCATCTCTTCCACCATTTCGTGCGCCAGCCGGGCCCTTTCCTCATCGGTTTCGGCATCGTTGTACTGCTCCACTATTTCGGTGGGAAGAAATACGTCCCACTCTATGGCCTGCATCTTGTCTACCCGGTCCGAACGGCCGTTCTCATTGTTCTGGTCCATCTGCCTTGTCCGGTACATGCCATAGGCGGCCATCACCGGATTGTTTTCCATCATGAGTATCAGCGTTGGCGAATTAGGCCCATCGGCCAATGCCGCGGTGGCATCGGCATGCACATCGGGCATGAGCGACCGGAGGATGCGGTTCCATTTGGGATCGGCCATCAGCTGCGGAGCAGCGCCCATGAAAGCGCCGTGGCCGTAAAACTGGTTGTTGGCTTCCGGGATGGTATCCGGGGCACGCTGCACGGCTGGTGCGGCGGGCTGCATGGCGTTCTGCTGCACCACGTGGGTCAGCTCGTGCGCCAGCAGTTCTTTGCCTGCAGTGCCGGAAGTATCATACCTGCCTGAATCGAAGTAAATATCGTTGCCGTGGGTAAAAGCCTGTGCGCCCAGCTCCTGGTTCATCTGCGCAGCTTCGGCATCGTCATGAATGGATACGTTGCTGAAGTCCGTTCCAAATGCGTTGCTCATTTCTGAGCCGGTGCCCTCCGGCAGGGGCTGTCCTTTTCCTGCGGATTGTTCGATTCGTGCTGACAGGTTTGGTGGCGCTGCGTGGGCTCCGCCGCCATCTTTTTTTTGTACGCCGCTGCTTTTCTGTCCACCCTGCGCACCAGTAGCAGGCTGCCCGTTCACCGCCAGCTTTGCCATGGCATTGGCTTCCTGCTCATAGGCATCATTGGGTGTGTTAACGGCGAATTTGGCCTGGAAAAAGGCAGGCGCTGCCTGTCCATCCGCTTTCACGGATTCCCTGCCAAAAAAGGGCGCCTGCTCCTGGTGCTCTTCGGCGCTTTCTTTTTTATTTCTGCGGCTTCTTTGGGAACGTTTGGCCATAGCGTTTGTTTACTTATGAATTCATTGTACAGGCTTCCCTGCACTAGCTCTTACTTGTAATACAGGTACACTTCTATCTCCCTGTCTTCAAGCAGGTCGCCGAGGGAAGCGCCCATAAAGCGGTCAATAGTGTCAACGATATCATCTTCATTGTATCGCGGCTTGCTTTCATAACCTTCCGCTTCTCCCCAGTCGGACAGATCTTCGCCCTCGGTGGTGCTCATGGCGCGTACCCTGCTGCCGTTTTGGAACAGGGAGAAGGCATAGGTATCGGATACGCTGTTCATCAGGAAGCAGAGCACGTCGCCGCGGGTTGAAAAACCGGCCAGGCGCTCGTCGAGTTTTGAAAGCTTGTCCTGCTCAAAATGGCAACTGTGGGGCTTATCCCTCGCCAGCACCACAACCATGTCGTTCAGCCTTCCGACGGCTATGCCGCGCTGGCTTTTTTCCGAAGCTTCCGACATGGTGATCCTGTCCACGTTCCTGTAATTTTCTTCTTTCAGCAGGGCAAGAATTTCTTCATCGTCCAGCTCAGCCGAATTTTTGAAAATCAATCCTCCAAGTGAATAACCCATATTCTGTTTTTAAGTTTTTATAGTGTCGGCGGCCGTTCTATATCCACCTGCCCCGGCCTGAAACCGGGCATGTCCGGTCCGCCAAAGGCTCTTTCCGCATTTTCGCCGGTAGGCTTCAGGCGGCTGAGATCACCTTTTTCGAGCATTGGATAAACTTCCTTCTGCCTACCGGTGGTTTCGGCTGTTTGCGAAGACTTGAACTCCTTGTACCTTATCTCCTTTCCGTCCTTGCTTTTAAGTACCGCATCCAGGATGGATTTCCTTCCCGTTGGCTTGCCATCGGGACCCAGTATATTGATGCTTACTTCGGGGATGACCTCCCATCCTGCATTCTGGTATGCCTTTCTCTTGGCGGCCGCCCAGGCGTGCCCCACTATATCATTGCGCACGA
>DASWNB010000478.1:0-2858 GCA_036399455.1 Flavisolibacter sp.
TTCCTTTGCGCCTTTCCCGCCTGCTGCGGGACAAGTGCGTGAAATCTCCTCGCGTCTTCGCGTCTTCGCGGTTAAACCAGGAAAACATACCCTACGGAGGCTTCGAAGCAAGGGCCTGCGGATAATGTCTAAATGGTATAAGGCGCGGACGGCACTAAGTAGCATGAAGGACAGCTTATACCTTCTTCGAGAATCATCGCATTGTAGTTAATCAAAACGAGGCATTTCATGCAATGCTGCCGGGGAGAAAAGAACGTAAAGATTCGGTTATCGGTGGTCTCTGCCGGTCATCCTTCCAGCAACTTTCCCATACTTTCCTCCAGCACATGTATTTTGTTTTGCGCGACCTGGTCTTTTATCCTGTTGTACATCCTGGAGAAATCCTCGTAAAGAGCAGGTTCCTTTTCGCTGCTGATGCTTTCTGAAACCTTCACATTCCCGCGTTCATCCAGGTCGTACACGCCTATAGTGGGAGCACTGAATTGATTGTGATACCTGGAGAGGATAAAGCCTACGCCGTTATGAACGAAGATGACACCTTTGTCCGGGTTACCCGGGCTGAACCATTGCCCCGGATGCTTTTCAAGGGCCTTGTTCAGAACTTTAAGGAAAGTGCTGGCTAATGCTTTATTCATCGTATTTGCAGTTTTCAATAGCCATACCAAAAATATCAATAATGCTGTCTACAGTAGCGAAAAAGCCCTCTGCATCGGAGTAATTATCCCGATCGAGAATAAGATTATTCAAATCTCCCTGGCTATAGGCAAGGGAGGCCAGTAAATGTGATATGGATTGGCTTTCTTGAGGGTACAATTTGCGGCAACTGTCAAGCGCCAGTTTTACTTCGGGCATCCTCTCGTCTATGGCCCGGTAATTCTTATCCAGTATGAGGCTTTTGAACTCCACTACCAGCCCGTGGCACTTCGTGAGGTTCACCAGGTGGTCCGCCTTTGTAATCCTTCTTACCGTTCCGCTGATGGCCTGCGCAATCGCTTCCTGCCTCCTGCCAACTTCCATGATCTGCCACAAGGTAAAAGCCAGCCCCGCTATGGTCAGGATAAACCCTATATCATTAAACCAGTCCGGAAACCATTTCATAGTTACAGTATACTTTCTATATAGCCTCACCCTATTCCAGATTCAATTCCATCGCTTCTCAAAATTCATCTGCATCGTGTTTTCTGCCAATAGAATTTTCCCATTATTTTCTGTTTTTTCTCCCATGGTCTGCCCTGGCAGCCGGACTACCTTGCAGCATGACCGAGAAACTCTTCCAGTATATATGGCAGCTTCAGTATTTCAACAGGCCGGGTCTGCAAACCACCGGTGGCGAGGCGGTGGAGATCATCCACCCGGGCACGCTCAACACCAACCAGGGACCGGATTTCCTGAACGCCAGGATACGCATCGGCTCCACCATTCTTGCAGGCTCGGTGGAGCTGCACATCCGCTCCTCGCAGTGGTGGAAGCACGGTCACGGTCCCGATCCAAATTACAGGAACGTTATCCTTCATGTAGTAATGGAGCACGACCAGGAAATGCCGCCGCACATTCCTACGCTGGAGCTGAAAGGAAGGGTGTCCGGGCTGCTGCTTCGCCGCTACGAGCAGCTGATGAATGCCACCGGCTTTATTGCCTGCGCCGGCTCACTGCATCAGGTGAATGACCTTACCTGGACAGCCTGGAGGGAAAGGCTGGCGGCAGGACGGCTGACGCGTAAATCGGAAAAGATCTTTGACTCGCTGCACCGCAACAATTTCCATTGGGAGGAAACCTTCTGGCAGGTGCTGGCCAGAAATTTTGGTGCACGCCTCAATGCCGACTTATTTGAGGCGGTGGCTCTGTCCCTGCCATTGCCGGTGATAGGGCGGCACAGGAACCAGATACACCAGTTGGAAGCCTTGCTCCTGGGACAGGCTAACCTGCTGGTGGCACGGTTTACAGAGGATTATCCCACCATGCTGCGGAAAGAGTACGAATTCTACCGCCGCAAGTACAAGCTGCAGCCGGTACATATCCGTCCCGTATTCCACCGCATGCGCCCTGCCGGGTTTCCCACGTTGCGGCTGGCCCAGTTGGCCATGCTCCTGCACAGGTCAGCGCACCTCTTTTCCCTGCTTATTGAATCCGAATCCGTGGAAGCGCTCCGGGGTAAAATTGAAATCACAGCCAACGATTACTGGCATTACCACTATCGCTTCGACGAACCCACCGCTTACCGCGAAAAGAAGATAGGAGCGGAGATGACCGGAGGAATGATCGTCAACACCTTTGCCCCCATGCTGTTTGCCTACGGCCTTTATCACCAGGATGAAAAGTACAAGGAGAGGGCACTGTCCTGGTTGACCCAGGTACCGCCCGAGCAGAACCAGATCACCCGCGGCTTTGCACGCCTTTTCGTCACCAGCGCCTCAGCCTACGACTCGCAAAGCCTCATTGAGCTCAAAACCCAGTTCTGCGATCAGAAACGGTGCCTGCAGTGCAGTATAGGCTATAGGGTATTGGGGGAAGGGTAAAGGTGGAGGGGAGAAGGTGAAAGGTAGAAGGTAGAAGGTAAAAGGGGAGCAGTAGGGAATTAGGAATTGGGACTTGGGACTTGGGAGGATTTTGGGAACCACGAAGACGTGAAGAGACGCAAAGCAACAAAGGATAAAATGCCGAATCAGGGGTAAAAACCTGGATTGTTTAGACGAACCGCCCAATCCCTAATTCCCAATTCCCAATTCCTGAAGCTGAAAGCTACAGAAGGAGGCCTTCCGCCCTACGCCTTCCGCCTCACCCTACTTCCATGCTCCCCAGTCTACGTTCACCTCTATATCGGGGTGAAGGCTATGCTGGACGGGGCAGGTATGGGCGGT
>DASWNB010000479.1:0-3604 GCA_036399455.1 Flavisolibacter sp.
CATGACCTTTGAGCAAGCTGCTGCCATTCCGCAGGCAGCTATGCTGGCTGTCCAGGGGCTGATTGACCGGGGGCATATGCAACCCGGCCAGAAGCTTTTGATCAATGGCGCCGGTGGAGGAGTGGGCACGTTTGCATTGCAGATCGCCAGATCATACGGGGTGGAAGTAACTGCTGTTGACAGCGCCGGGAAGTTGGATATGCTGCGGGCTATGGGTGCTTCAGATATAATTGATTACAAGCAAACCGACTTCACCAGGAACGGCAAACGTTATGACCTGATCCTTGATGTGAAAACGAACCGGCCGGTTTCCCATTACCTGCGTGCTTTAAATCCCAATGGAATTTATGTTACAGTGGGAGGCTCCATGGGCAGGCTTTTGCAGATCTTCCTGCTTGGACGATGCATCTCAATGTTCAGGAAAAAGAAGGCACGAATCGTCATGCTGAAGCCAAACAAGGACCTGGAATATATGAAGGAGCTTTTCCAGGCTGGCACGGCCAGGCCTGTAATTGATGGCCGCTATAAATTGGAAGATGTTCCCCAGGCCTTCAAGGTATTTGGCGCAGGCGATCACAAAGGCAAAATCGTCATTTCGGTAGCAGATCACGAGGCACAGGCAACTTGAGATTGTTCCAGGCTGCATAAAGATGGACAACAACCAATAACGGATTAGCGCAAAAAGTAAGCAAATGATCACAGGAGAAACCTTTGCAAAGATGGCGCTTTCCTTTCCCGGAACGGAGCAAACACCTCATTTTGAAAGAAAAGGTTTCAAAGTGACGGGGAAGCGAATGTTTGCCACTTATCTTGAAAAAGACAACACCGCCAATATCTTCCTGACTCCCGAAGAGCAGGCTGTTTTTTGCCAGATGGATGCCGGTAATATTTACCCTGTTCCGAATAAGTGGGGAGAAAAGGGAGCAACAACCTTTGCGCTTAACAAGGTTGCAAGAGAACTGGTAATGGAAGCGCTGCTTTCGGCATACAACGATGTGATGAAGCCGAAGAAAGGCAGATAACCGCAAACTGCGCAAAGCACCGCTAAGAAACGCAAAGCGATCAACCCAGTCTTCGTGCACCTCCGCCTCCCTTGCGTCTTCGTGGTTAAAACTGCTGCCCCAGCTTGAACAGCGGCAAATACATGGCAATAAGTATTACCCCTACCACTACGCCCAAAATGATAATAATCAGCGGTTCGATGAATTTGCTGAGCAGGGTGGTCTGGTGCTCTATTTCGTGGTTGTACTGCTCTGCCAACTGCCGGAAGAACATTTCCAGTTCGTTCACTTCCTCTCCTACTCTTGCCATCACGATCAGCTTTGGCGGGAATACCGGGTGGCGCTCCAGGGCCTTGTTCAGGCTTTCGCCGCGGGTGATGGACTCCTCCGTTTTTTCCAGTGCTTTCTCAAAGGGATAAAAAGTAATGATCTGGCGGGTAAGACGGATGGCCTGCTGCATGGGCACCCTTGCTCCCAGCAGCATTGCCATGGTGCCGGTGAGGCGGGCGAGGTAGATCTTCTTCACAAGGCCGCCCCATACCGGGATGCGCAGCAGCACCGAGGCGGAAAGCGAACGGAAGCGCGGGTTCTTCCGCTGCCAAAAGCTAACGAGCACCAGAGATACAAGCAGGAAAAAGAAAAGAGGACTAAACGTTTTCACCGCCTGCGAAAAAGCGATCACAAATTTGGTGATACCGGGCAGGTCATCGCCGGAACGCTGGTACATATCGGAGAACATAGGCACCACGTAGGATACCATGAAGATGATGGCGGCAAAGGAAACGGACAGCACCATCACGGGATACATGAGAGCGCCGATGATCTGCCTGCGCTGTTTGATGCGCTTGTTGAAGAATACGGCCAGGTCTTTCAGTACAGAAGCGAGCTTGCCTGTTTCTTCTCCTATCTGAACGGTGTGCTGCTCGTAGACGCTGAACACACCCGCATCATGAAGAGCGCCTGACAGTGTGGCGCCGGCAATTATTTTTTGCAAAAGCCGGTTGAAGATGGCCTGGTGCTTTTTCTTTTTGAACTCCAGCCGTATCAGCTCCAGAGCCGAGCGGATATCTACGCCTGCTTCCAGCAGGGTGCCCAGTTCCAGGTAAAAGCTTTCCCTGATCTTGTCGGGCAGGGCGCTGCCAAACAGGGATATGTCCCGGTTCAGGAAGGCCCATATATCTTTCTGCTCCTTCACCGTCTTTTCCGAGGCCGCGGTGCGGCGGCGTATTTTTCTTATGTCGATGGTCTCACTCATGGCGTTCTGCGTTCAGCAAATCTTTGGCGGCGTATTGCTTGATGAATAGAGAATATACAGGTTTGTTTTCCACTACTGCCTTCAGCCCGATGCTTCGTACCAGCGGCAGTTCTTTCTTCAACTTTCCAGCTTCCAATCCTTCCACCTGCACAAAAAAAGAATCGATGCTTTCTCCCTCGGTGCGGAGCAGGCGGCTTCCGGATAATTCATAGCGCACATCGGGGAAGCCGGGTCTCCGGAAAAGAAGCACACCCGCCGAGTCTTCGATGTACAGCGCACGGTCTGCATCGCTTTGAAGGGCCTTGCAAAGAACCACATATCCGCCGGTTTCCGCGGAGCGGTTGTGATAGCCGGTGAATTGCTTTTTCCACAGGGCAAAGGCTGTATAGGTCACGCCAATCACCACGCTGCTCAGCAACAGCGCAATCACCAGCTCGATGATGGTAAATGCTTTTATGTTAAGGTTCCTCTTCATGGATTAATAACACACGCTCCTGGCGCTCCACCAGCTTTTGCTGTTTATTGTACACCGATAGAACGACTTTATACGTATAGGGCGGCACATGCTCCTTTACCTGGTATTTCAACTCGAGAGAACCGGAGCTGAACGAGGCGTTGCTGCCATAGTCGCGGTCTTCCGGCTGGCGCAGGTACTGCTCGATGAGCGATTGCGCCGCCAGCTTTTCGGCGGGGCTGGACGAACCGCCCACCTGGATGAACACCGTAACCGCGGCGGCAAACACCACCAGTATGATAACCATGGCCACCAGCGTTTCCATTACCGTAGCAGAACGTATGCGTTTCAATCCACCCATTGCACCAGTTTACGCACCGAGCCGAGGCTAAAAAAAGGCGATACGGCAAAGAAGCCGGACAGCGCCTTGCGATCGATGCTTGCGTTTACAAGGTAATTCTCGTATATCGTTGAGGGCGTCTGGTAAACAAAGTAATCCGTCAGTACGATCCCTTTTACCGAATGCGCCAGCGAGAGATAGCCGCTTACATACACCACGCCTTCCACTTCCGTTCCCGCATCAAGGCTCACCCGCGTTTTGCCTGTATCGTCTTCCCGGGGCAGCGAAAGAATGGTGCCGCTGAACAGGCAGTTCTTCCCCACCTTTATTTCACCCTGCCCGGCAAGCTCCCGCTGGAGCAGTACCGCCGAACTTGGATAATCAAACCGGCAATTGTCGCCTATGCTGATCTGCCGCGAGGCCACCAGTTGAACGCTTCCCCTGAAACCTTTCCTGATGATGATGTACGGCGCTACCAGCAGCACGTCCTTCAATTGCGCCTCCGCCCCCACCTCAATCAGGCTGTCCGACCGGATAATGACCTGTCCTTCCAG
>DASWNB010000480.1:0-1983 GCA_036399455.1 Flavisolibacter sp.
TCAGGTTGGTTCCTGCTATCCTCGCCGAATCTACCTTGCTTTTTGCCATGAGGGTGTCGTTCAGGTATTTCTCCATCATCATCCGTGCAATTGGGGCAGCCCAGGTGTTACCATAGCCGCTGTTCTCGATCACCACGGCGACGGCGATCTTGGGGTTCTCGCGGGGAGCAAAGCAAACGTAGAACGAGTGGTCCTTCAGTTGCACCACTCTTCCATCGATCACTTTTTTGTTTTCCGCCGTACCGGTTTTGCCGCACACCGCAATGCCGGGTATCCTTGAATTGCTGGCCGTACCACGCTCCACCACATCCTGCATACCCGCTATCACCTCGCCGTAAGCAGTATCGGGAATGCCGGTCAGTATTTCATGCTTTACCCTGAACCTGCGCAGGATGGTGTCCTCAGGCGTTTCGTCCTCTATATCCTTTACAAAGTGTGGGGTATAGTAATATCCTTTGTTGGCGATGAGGCTCATGGCATTGGCCAGTTGCAGCGGCGTGGCCAGCATCATGTCCTGCCCGATGCCCAGCGTGAGGTTGGTGCACGAGCTCCAGGAGTTGCGGTAAACCTTGTTATATACCGATGTATCGGGAATGTTACCCCTGTCCTCACCGGGAAGGTCCACACCCAGCTTCACGCCTATGCCAAAGGAAAGCATGTATTCGCGCCAGCGGGCATAGCCTTTTTCCACGTCGCCGTATTTCGGATTGTCCGCAGCCATGCGGTAGAGATGGGTAAAATAAGAGTTGCACGAGTTGGCTATCGCCAGCCTCAGGTTGGCTGCGTGGCCGCCGCCGGAGTGGGTACAGGCAGGCTTGCCGATGCCGCAGTTATAGTACCGTCCGCCGCAGGCATAACCGAATTTGGGGGTGATCAGCCCTTCGTCCAGCGCAATCAGCGCTCCCATGGGCTTGTAGGTAGAGCCGGGAGGATACTGCCCCTTGATGCCCCTGTTCAGCAGGGGACGCGATACGTCGAGCAGGAATTTGCTGTAGTTTTTCTTGAACTCCGAGCCGGTAAGCACGTTCGGGCTGAAGGTGGGGCCGGAAACCATGGCAATGATGCCGCCCGTTTGGGGCTCGATGGCTACGGCTGCGCCGATCTTGTTGGTCATCAGCTTTTCGGCAAGCACCTGCACGTCTATGTCCACGTATGTATGAAGCGCCCTGCCGGCAGATTCCTTCTCATCCAGGCTGCCCTTGTCGTAGGGGCCAACCAGGCGGTTCTTATTATCCTTGATAATATACTGCACGCCCCTTTTTCCCATCAGTACGGTTTCGTAATAGGCCTCTATGCCGCTTCTTCCCACATAGTCGCCGGGCTGGTAAAAGCCGCCGGAGCGGGCAATGATGGCGGAATCTACCTCGCCAATATAACCCATAAAGTGGGCCCCTGCATTAAAAGGGTAGGATCTTACCGGCCTTTCCTGGAGATAGAAGCCGTTGCCTTCAAAGCGCCACATGTTCTCGGAGAGCCTTGCATATTTTTCCGGGGTGAGCAGGCTTTCAAAAGCCGAAGGGCGGTAATGCCCGTTCTTGACGATGGCGGTAATCATGCGCTGGTGAAACTCTTCGGGCTGGATTTCCAGCAGTTGGCAGAGGGCGGTGGTATCCACCTGCCTCATTTCGGAGGGCACCACCATCAGGTCGTACATGAGGGTGTTGTTTACGATGGCTTTCCCGTAGCGGTCGTACACGATCCCCCTGGGAGGGAACACCACCTTACGGAAAAGGGCATTTTCGGCGGCCAGCTTCTGGTATTCGCCCGACATCACCTGAAGGTTGAACAACTGAACAACCATTACCAGGAATACGGCCACAAAAAGCAGGCGTATGATATAACTCCTCGATTGGTTAAACACAGACATAATGGAGAGATAAAGCGGGCTGAATTGATGAAGACACCGTTATGCAAATTTTGCTAAACGCGAGCACATATTCAAATAGATAAAGGATAGAATTCATATTTTTTTGTAAAAGGCCG